>NZ_JBPQTK010000030.1:0-56199 GCF_051386315.1 Micromonospora sp. URMC 107 | reverse complement strand
GCACGGGGCCCGTGACGCGTCGCGTCACGGGCCCCGTGCGGGTGCCCGTCAGAGGTACTGGCCGGTGTTGCTGGCGGTCTCGATGGACCGCCCGGCCTCGGTGCCCTTGCCGCCGGAGACGAGCGTGCGGATGTAGACGATCCGCTCGCCCTTCTTGCCGGAGATGCGGGCCCAGTCGTCGGGGTTGGTGGTGTTGGGCAGGTCCTCGTTCTCCCGGAACTCGTCGACGCAGGCGTCGAGGAGGTGCTGCAGGCGCAGGCCCTTGCGTCCGGAGGTGAGGAACTCCTTGATGGCCATCTTCTTGCCCCGGTCGACGATGTTCTGGATCATCGCGCCGGAGTTGAAGTCCTTGAAGTAGAGGACTTCCTTGTCGCCGTTGGCGTAGGTGACCTCGAGGAAGCGGTTCTCCTCGGTCTCCGAGTACATCCGCAGCACGACCGCGTCGATCATCGCCGCGACGGTGGCCTGGGGGTCGCCGCCGTGCTCGGCCAGGTCGTCCGGGTGCAGTGGCAGCCCGGAGAGGATGTACTTGGAGAAGATGTCCTTCGCCGCCTCAGCGTCCGGCCGCTCGATCTTGATCTTCACGTCGAGTCGGCCGGGGCGCAGGATCGCCGGGTCGATCATGTCTTCCCGGTTTGAGGCGCCGATGACGATGACGTTCTCCAGCCCCTCGACACCGTCGATCTCGCTGAGCAGCTGCGGGACGATGGTGTTCTCCACGTCCGAGGAGACGCCGGAGCCGCGGGTCCGGAAGATCGAGTCCATCTCGTCGAAGAACACGATGACCGGGGTGCCCTCGCCGGCTTTCTCGCGGGCCCGCTGGAAGATCAGCCGGATGTGCCGCTCGGTCTCGCCGACGTACTTGTTGAGCAGCTCCGGGCCCTTGATGTTGAGGAAGAAGCTGGTGTGCTTCTCCTTGCCCTCCCGCTCGGCGATCTTCTTCGCCAGCGAGTTGGCCACCGCCTTGGCGATCAGCGTCTTGCCGCAGCCGGGCGGACCGTAGAGCAGGATGCCCTTCGGCGGGCGGAGCTGGTGCTCGCGGAACAGGTCGGCGTGCAGGAAGGGCAGTTCCACCGCGTCGCGGATCTGCTCGATCTGCGAGTGGAGGCCACCGATGTCGGTGTAGTCGACGTCGGGCACCTCCTCCAGGACCAGTTCCTCGACCTCGCTCTTCGGGATCCGCTCGTACGCGTACGCCGAGCGGGGCTCGATCATGAGCGAGTCGCCGGCCCTGATCGGCGAGCCGATCAGGGTGTCGGCGAGGTGCACGATGCGCTCCTCGTCGGAGTGCGAGACCACCAGGGCCCGGTCGCCCGGGCTGCCGTCGGGACCCGCGAGGATCTCCTTGAGCATCGCCACCTCACCGACCCGCTCGAAACCGAACGCGTCGACGATGTTGAGCGCGTCGTTGAGCAGGACCTCCTGGCCGCGCCGCAGCTCGGCGACGTCCAGCGAGGGTGAGACGGCGACGCGGAGCTTGCGTCCGCCGGTGAAGACGTCCACCGTGCCGTCGTCGTGTCGCGCGAGGAAGACGCCGTAACCACTCGGCGGTTGCGCGAGGCGGTCGATCTCCTCCTTGAGCGTCACGATCTGCGCGCGAGCCTCCTTGAGGGTGCTCACGAGCCGGTCGTTGTTCTCGGTCAGCCGCGCCAACTGTGCCTGGGTGGCCGCCAGCCGCTCTTCGAGCTGCCGGACGTGTCGGGGGCTTTCGGTCAACTTGCGCCGCACCAGAGCGAGTTCCTCTTGAAGGAACGCGACCTGCGTGGAGAGATCGTGGGCCTCCTTCTCCCACCGTGCGGCGCGCGAGTCCGCGTCGTCGCTGCGTGCCACGTCCCACCTCCCCGGGGGGCTTGAACGTTCTGCCCTAACACTAGCCGCTATGAGGCCGATTCGGTCCCACGCAACGCGCTCGTCACCGAACCTTGATCGCGAAGGGTGGCCCGGGGGGCCGGTCCGGGCGTTCGGGTACCGTCGGGGCGTGGGACGGGAGAACATGGGGGGTGCGCCGTGGCGGAGGTCGTGACGGACCAGTTGCAGGTCTGGGTTGACCAGGATCTCTGCACGGGCGACGGGCTCTGCGTGCAGTACGCGCCCGAGGTCTTCGAGTTCGACGTCGACGGGCTCGCGTACGTCAAGGGCCCCGACGGCGAGCTGCGGCTGGCGCCGGGCAGCCGGGTCGACGTGCCGGAGCACCTGCGCCTCGAGGTGATCGACTCGGCGAAGGAGTGCCCGGGCGAGTGCATCCACGTGGTGCGCGGCAGCGACGGCGTCGAGGTGGCCGGCCCGGAGGCCGAGGAGGACTGACGGCCCGGTCCTCCCGCGCCGTCGGGCGCGGGAGGACGAACGACCGTGCGAGCCCGGGCGTACGGCCTGGCCGGCCCGGCGCACCGCCCGGTGCAGGGCGTACGGCTCAGAGCATCGGGCGGCCGACCACCGAGGCGACCAGGCGGGCGAACTCCTCCAGGCGGGCGATCTGACCGGCGCCGCCGTCGTCGAGGGTCTTGCCGAAGCGCAGCGCGTCGTGTCGGGGCGCGCCCACCGCCTCGTCGCTGGGCGGCGCCTCGTCCAGCGAGGTGAGCAGCAGGTAGACGTCGATGCTGTCGACCCGGATCCCCCCGTCGTCGTCGCGGGTCAGCCGGCGCCGGCAGCCGACCTCGGTCACCGTCGAGACCGGCACCACCCGCAACGACGAGGTCATCGACCCCGGGGGCCCCTCCCCCGGCGGCACGTCCTCGCCGTGCCAGAGGACGAGGCGGCTGCCGTCGCAGACCACGACCTCCTGCCACACCCCGTTGACCTCGTTGACGAAGCGCTCCAGGGTGAAGCCGAGCACCGACGCGCCGCGCAGCACCCCGCCGAGCGCCTCGAGCGCGACGTCGGGGTCCCGCAGGTACGCCCGGGCCGCCGACTCGAGGTCCTGGTAGGGCGACCAGTCCGGGAACACCGCCGGCAGGTCACCCCCGCCGAAACCGGGCCGGCTCATGCCACCTCCCCGTGCCCGGCCCGCCGGCACGCGCCGGCGGGCGGGATCCGTCCGTTCACTCCTCGTCGCTCCGCCGCGCCGTCACGGCCGTTCCGTGTCCTCGGCCGCCGCCTGCTGCGCCGAGGCGGCAGCCGCCTGCCGGGCGGCCTCGGCCTCGCGCAGCACCTGGCGGCGTTCGGCGTACGCCTCGGCGCCCTTGCTGGGCTTGCGGCGCCGCGGTGGCGCGGTGACGCCGGGGGCGAGCTTACGCGCGGAGACCAGGAACGCCGTGTGCGCGATCATGCGGTGGTCCGGTCGCACGGCCAGGCCCTCGGCGTGCCAGTCGCGCACCAGCGACTCCCAGGCGCGCGGCTCGGTCCAGCCGCCGCGCTCGCGCAGCGCCTCGACCAGCTCGGACAGCTGGGGGGTGGTGGCGACGTAGCCGATGAAGACGCCGCCGGGCACCAGGGCCCGCTCGACCATGTCGAGGGTCTCCCACGGGGTGAGCATGTCGAGGATGATCCGGTCGAAGCCGGTCTCGGTGCAGCCGGCGACGTCGCCGACGTGCAGGTGCCAGGCCGGGTGCGGCCCGTTGAAGAACGCCTCGACGTTGCGCCGGGCGATCTGGGCGAAGTCGTCGCGCACCTCGAACGAGTGCAGCTCGCCCTCGGTGCCGACCGCGCGCAGCAGCGAACAGGACAGCGCGCCGGAGCCGGCGCCGGCCTCCAGGACCTTGGCGCCGGGGAAGATGTCGCCCATGGCGACGATCTGGGCGGAGTCCTTCGGGTAGATCACCTGGGCGCCGCGCGGCATGGAGAGCACGTAGTCCGACAGCAGCGGCCGCAGGGCCAGGAACGCGGTGCCGCCGCCGGTGGTGGTGACCACGCTGCCGTCCGGCAGGCCGATCAGCGCGTCGTGCTCCAGGATGCCGCGGTGGGTGTGGAACGCCTTGCCCGGCTCCAGGGTGACCGTGTGCATCCGCCCCTTGGGGTCGGTCAGCTGCACCCGGTCGCCGGGCCGGAACGGGCCGCGGTGCACGGGGGGCAGCGCCGGGGTGTCGGCGGGCACCGGGGTGCCCGGGTCGGCCGTGGCGGTGGGGGGAGTTGCGGTCACGTGTTCATCTTCCGTTGAGGTTCGAGGAGCTGAGCCAGATCCGCGATGTGCAGAATGCCCACGACATCTTCGCCTGAGGTCACCACGTACTGCGCGCCCGGGTGGGTCTGCACGGTCTCCATCACGCGTTCCCCGTCGAGCCCGACCGGCATCGCGGGCAGGTTGGCCAGGGAGCGGGCGACCGCGTCGACGGCCAGCCACGGGCGGCGTGCCACGGGCACGGCCTCCGCCGCCGCCGGGTCGACCAGGGCGACCGGCCGGCCGGCGGTGTCGGTGACCACGAGGGCCGCGCCCGGGGTGCTCCCGTCGGCGCGGCGGCGGTGCGCCTCGGCCAGCGGCGTACCGGTGGGCACGGCGAGCACGGGCCGGGCCAGCCGGGACAGGTCGATCAGCGGGAAGCGGCGGCTGATCCGCGCCATCCGGATCGACTGCCCGGCGCCGCGCCACAGGGTGAACGCGACGAGCAGCATCAGCGGCAGCGCCAGCGGCGCCAGGTCGCGGGTGAGGGTGAGCAGGGCGACCAGCGCGGCGGTGCCGACGGCGACGGCGCGTCCCACCCAGCCGGCGACCTCGGTGCCGCGGTGCCGGTCGCCGGTCGCCGCCCAGACCGCCGCCCGCAGCGCCCGGCCGCCGTCGAGCGGCAGCCCGGGCAGGCTGTTGAACAGCGCGACGATGACGTTGCTCACGGCCAGCTGGAAGGCGAGCTGGTTGGCCAGGGTGCGGTCGGGCAGGGCGAGGGTGGCGGCGACGGCGAGCACGCCGAGCACGGCGGAGACGGCGGGGCCGGCGAGCGACACCAGCAGGTCGACGCGGGGCGTCGGGGCGTCCCGGTCCATCTCGGTGTAGCCGCCGAGCAGCTCCAGGGTGATCCCGCGCACACCGATGCCGTAGCGGCGGGCGGTCAGGGCGTGCCCGAGCTCGTGCAGGAGCACCGAGCCGAGCAGGGAGACCACGAAACCGAAGCCGATCAGGTAGCCGGCGAGCTGGGACAGGTCGAGCTGGCGGCGGGCGAACTCGGCGTACAGCACCGTGACCAGGAGGGTGAGCAGCAGCATCGAGCCGTTGAGGTGCAGCGGCACCCCGAACACCCGACCCACGGTCAGGCCGGTCCGCGCGTCGGGCCGGCGGCGCGGTCGCCTCGTCTGCTCCATCGGATCGATGCTACGCGGCGGGAGATCATGCGCCGGTGCGGCGACGGCGGTGGTGTCACACCGGTGCCCTAACCTTCCGGGCATGACGGCGGAACCGGTGACCACGCAGCACTCCTCGACCCCGGCCGAGGTCCCGGCGACGGTGCGGGCCTCGCTGTCGCCGTCGCGGGCGGCGGATTTCAAGACCTGCCCGCTGCTCTACCGCTTCCGCAGCATCGACCGGCTGCCCGAGCGGCCGACCGTCGAGCAGGCCCGGGGCACGCTGGTGCACGCGGTGCTGGAGCGGTTGTTCGACCTGCCGGCCGCCGGGCGCACCCCGACGGCGGCGGGCGACCTGGTGGCCCCGCAGTGGGACCGACTGGTCACCGAGCAGCCGGAGCTGGCGGCGCTGTTCGCCGACGGCGACTCCCCGGCGGCGGCCGAGTTCCTCCGCTCCGCCGCCGGGCTGCTGGAGGGCTACTTCGCGGTGGAGGACCCGCGCCGGCTGGAGCCGGCCGAGCGGGAGAGCCTGATCTCGGCGGTGGTCGACGAGGAGCTGCTGATCCGGGGCTACGTCGACCGGCTCGACGTGGCGCCCGACGGGGCGCTGCGGGTGGTCGACTACAAGACCGGCGGCGCGCCGCGGGAGGCGTTCGAGGCCCGGGCGTTGTTCCAGCTCAAGTTCTACGCGCTGGTGCTCTGGCGCACCCGGGGCGTGGTGCCCCGGGTGCTGCGGCTGCTCTACCTCAAGGACTCGGAGGTCTGCGACTACGCCCCGGACGCCGACGAGCTGCTGCGCTTCGAGCGCACGGTGGTGGCGTTGTGGCGGGCGATCGAGCAGGCGACCGCCCAGCAGGACTTCCGCCCCCGGCCGAGCCGGCTCTGCGACTGGTGCAGCCACCAGGCGCTCTGCCCGACCTTCGGGGGCACCCCGCCGCCGTTCCCGACGCAGGCGGCGCCGGATCCGCTGCGCGACGCCCGGTCCCGTCCGACGCCCCCCGGCGCCGACGAGTGACCCGGTGGCTCCACCTGGCCGGCCGCCGCACGGCCGGGCAGGGCTTCGGCCCCGGCCTCGGCCCGCCCGGCCCCGGCTAGGGCTCCGGCTCCGGCCCGCCCAGGCTCCGGCTCCGGCCCACCCCCGGGTCCGGCTTCGTCCTCCCGGCCCCGACTCCGGCCAGGGCTTCAGCCCTCGGTGCGGATGAGCGGCTCTCCTCCTGAGGGATGAGGGCGGGCTCACCGCCGGCGACGATCAATCGGGCGCGACGGCGGATAGCGTCGCGGTATGACTTCGGGCCCCCGGGCGTGGCTGCGCCGCCACCCCCTCGCCGCGGACGCGCTCCTCGCCGGCGGGCTCGTCGTGGCGGAGGTGGTGCTCACCGCGCTGACTCCCCGCGAGTACTGGCCGGGGCGCCTGCTGGCGGCGCTGGGCTGGAGCGTGGTCTGCGCCGTGCCCGTGGCATGGCGGCGGGTGGCGCCGTGGGTCGCGGTCGCGATGGCGGTGGCGACGCTCGCGGTGCCCCTCCTGCTCGGTCCCGCGCCGACCACGCAGGGCATGACCTTCATGGTGCTCACCTACACGGCGGCCGCCGCCGGGCCGTGGCGGACGGCGGCCGTGGCGGCGCTGGTGCTGTGGGTGCCGGTCGGCGCCACCAGCGCCCTCGCGCCGCCGCCCGACGAGATGCTGGCGAACGTCAGTCCCGCCTACCTGGTGCTGAACAACCTGCTGGTCGGGGCGGTGTCGTACTCGGTGGGACGCGCCGTGCACGCCCGTCGGGCCTCCACCGAGGCGCTGCGGGAACGGGCCCGGGCGGCCGAGGAGAACCAGCGTTCGCTGGCCGAGCGGGCGGTCGCCGACGAGCGCCGGCGCATCGCCCGCGAGCTGCACGACGTGGTCGCGCACCACGTCAGCGTGATGGGGGTGCTGGCCACGGGGGCCCGTCGCGTACTGCCGAAGGACCCGGGGGCGGCCGACGGGGCGATCGCCACCATCGAGGAGACCAGCCGGGCGACGCTGCGGGAGATGCGCCGGCTGCTCGACGTGCTGCGTACCGACGCCGAGCCGGCCGCCGACCTGGCCCCGCAGCCGGGACTCGCCGGCATCGAGGCGCTGGTGGAGCAGGTGCGCGACGCCGGCCTGCCGGTGACCCTGCGAATCGAGGGCACCCCGGGGGCGCTGGAGGAGGGGGTGGCGCTGACCCTCTACCGGATCACCCAGGAGGCGCTGACCAACACGCTCAAGCACGCCGGCGGGGCCACCGCCCAGGTGCTGCTGAGCTTCGACGGGGGCACGGTCGACGTGGAGATCGCCGACACCGGGCGCGGCCCCCGGCCCGACGGCGACCGGATCGGGCACGGCCTGGTCGGGATGCGGGAGCGGGTCGCCCTCTACGGTGGTGTCCTGCGCACCGGGGCCCGCCCGGGCGGGGGGTTCCGGGTGTCGGCGAGGATCCCGCTGGACCGCCGGGGCGCGGCGGCGTGAGCGGAGATCGGGACGGGAGAATCAGGTGACCGACGCGACGGTGCCGGCACGGCCGGTGCGCATCCTGCTCGCCGACGACCAGCCGCTGCTGCGTACCGGCTTCCGGATGGTGCTGGGCACGGAGGACGACCTGGACATCGTGGCCGAGGCCGCCGACGGCCTAGAGGCCGTGGAGCTGTCCCGCCGGCTGCTGCCCGACGTGGTGCTGATGGACATCCGGATGCCGCGGATGGACGGGGTCGCCGCGACCCGCGCGATCGTCGACGCCCGGCTGCCGGTACGGGTGCTGATCCTGACCACCTTCGACCTGGACGAGTACGTGGTGGGGGCGCTGCGGGCCGGGGCGAGCGGTTTCCTGGCCAAGGACGTGCCGGCCGACGACCTGGTCGCCGCGATCCGCACCGTCGCCGCCGGGGACGCGGTGGTGGCGCCGCGGATCCTGCGGCGCCTGCTGGACCGGTTCGCCGACGCGCTGCCCGACCCCGCGGCCGCGCCGCCCCGGGCGCTGAGCGCGCTGACCGAGCGGGAGCGGGAGGTGCTCGTGCACGTGGCCCGAGGGCTGTCCAACGCCGAGATCGCCCGGGCGTTGTCGGTCAGCGAGACCACCATCAAGACCCACGTCGGGCACGTGCTGACCAAGCTGGGGCTGCGCGACCGGGTGCAGGCCGTGGTGCTGGCGTACGAGTCGGGTCTGGTCCGCCCGCGGGCGTAGTGCCTCGTCGCCGACGGCGCGGGCGGCGTACCGCCGGATGCGCCGCGGCACGACGGCGCGGTTGTCGCCGTCACCTACCGTGACCGCAGACGGCGCGGCGTGGTTGACCCTGACGCGGCGTCACTGTGCAGGATCGGTCCCGGCCGGTGGGGAAGCCCTCGGCCGGCCGCCGACTCAGGGGCAACCCTGAGTCGGCCCTGGGGGGCACCCGCAGCGCGAAATCCGCCATGGCTCCGACCGGAGTCGGACGGATCGGGGCCGGCGGGCACAGATGATGGGACTGCCGCGCCGGACCAGCGGGGGCGGCGCGGACCGAAGACAGACGGAAGAGGTAGATGACGTGACCGCGACGGTAGGCCAGCAGGCGCAGGCCGCGGCCCGGGCGAGCGACGTGTGGAAGGTGTACGGCAGCGGCGAGGCGCAGGTCGTCGCGCTGCGGGGGGTCAGCGCGGAGTTCGAGCGGGGCCGGTTCACGGCGATCATGGGGCCCTCGGGCTCGGGCAAGTCGACGTTGATGCACTGCCTCGCGGGCCTGGACTCGGTGACCCGTGGCACGGTGTCGATCGGTGACACGAAGGTCACCGGCCTGGGCGACGCGGGCCTGACGAAGCTGCGCCGGGACAAGGTCGGCTTCATCTTCCAGCAGTTCAACCTGCTGCCGACGCTGACGGCCAAGGAGAACATCCTGCTGCCGCTGTCGATCGCCGGGCGCAAGCCGGATCCGGCCTGGTACGACACGGTGATCGCCACGGTCGGGCTGCGGGACCGGCTGGACCACCGGCCGGCGCAGCTTTCGGGCGGCCAGCAGCAGCGGGTGGCCTGCGCCCGCGCGCTCGTCGCCCGCCCCGAGGTGATCTTCGCCGACGAGCCGACCGGCAACCTGGACTCGCGGGCGGGCGCGGAGGTGCTGAACTTCCTGCGCAACTCGGTACGCGAGCACGGGCAGACCATCGTGATGGTCACCCACGACCCGACCGCCGCCGCGTACGCCGACCGGGTGGTCTTCCTCGCCGACGGGCAGATCGTCTCGGAGCTGATCGAGCCGACCGCCGACACGGTGCTGGACACCATGAAGAAGCTGGACACCCCCGCCGAGGTGGCGCGCTGATGTTCCGCGCGACCCTCAAGAGCCTGCTGGCCCGCAAGGTCCGGCTGATCCTCTCCGGCCTGGCCGTGGTGCTGGGCGTCATGTTCGTCTCCGGCGCGTTCGTGCTCACCGACACCCTCGGCCGCTCGTTCGACGCGATCTTCGCCGACGCGTACGAGGGCGTGGACGTCAACGTCGCCGGCAAGCCCAAGATCGACGTCGGCGAGACGGAGGGCATGCAGGTGGCCCCGCCGGTGCCGGCGGCCACCCTGGACAAGGTCCGGGCGGTGCCCGGCGTGGCCGAGGCGACCGGCGTGGTCGGCGTCGACGGGGCGCGGCTGATCGGGAGCAACGGCAAGGTGGTCGCCTCGTTCGGCCCGCCCCAGCTGGGCGAGAACTGGACCGGCGAGAACGACCTGGTGCGGCTGCGCGAGGGGCGGGCCCCGCAGGCCGACGACGAGATCGTCGTCAACAAGGCGCTCGCGGTGGCCGGCAAGGTGAAGGTGGGCGACCGGGTCGGCGTGCTGACCCTCCAGCCCAAGCAGGAGTTCACCATCGTCGGCGTGTTCGGCTACAGCGGCGGCCGCGACTCCATCGGTGGCGCCAACGAGATCATGTTCACCACGCCGGTCGCGCAGAAGCTGATGCTCGGCGCGCCGGACACCTTCAGCAACATCTCGATCACCGCCGCCGACGGGGTGTCGGACGCGGCGTTGCGCGACGCCGTGGCGGCGGCGGTGGGCGGCGACTTCGAGGTCAAGACCGGTGCGCAGCTGTCCGAGGACGCGGCGGCCGGCATGAAGGAGGCACTGTCCTTCTTCAACCGGATCCTGCTCGGCTTCGCGGCGGTGGCCCTGCTGGTGGGCACCTTCCTGATCCTCAACACCTTCTCGATCATCGTGGCGCAGCGCACCCGGGAACTGGCGCTGATGCGCGCGGTCGGGGCCAGCGGCCGGCAGATCATCGGGTCGGTGGTGCTGGAGGCCGTCGCGGTGGGGCTGGTCGCCTCGGTGCTCGGCCTCGGCGCGGGCATCGGCATCGGCGCGCTGCTGGCGTACCTGTTCAGCACGTTCGCCGGCGGGCTGAGCCTGGCGGGGGTCGGCGTGCCGTTGTCCGCCGTGATCGGCGCGTTCGCCGTCGGCCTCGTGATCACCGTGGTGGCGGCGCTGTTGCCGGCGCTGCGGGCGTCGCGGATCCCGCCGATCGCGGCGATGCAGGACGTGGCCACCCCCGACCGTCCGCTGACCAAGGTCACCGTGGCCGGCGCGGTCGTCACCGCGGTGGGCGGCACGCTGCTGGCCCTGGGGCTCACCGGCAACGCCGGGGGCAACACCCTGGCCACCATCCTCGGCGGGGTGCTGTTCGCCTTCATCGGCGTGGCCCTGCTGACGCCGCTGATCAGCCGGCCGGTGGTGAGCCTGCTCGGCGTGGTCTTCGCCTGGTCGGTGCCGGGCAAGCTGGGCCGGCTCAACTCCGGGCGCAACCCGCGCCGCACCGCCATCACCGCCGCCGCGCTGATGGTCGGCATCGCCCTGGTGACCGGGGTGACGGTGATCCTGGACTCGGCGAAGAGCAGCATCGGCGGGCTCGCCCAGGACAGCCTGAAGGCGGAGCTGGTGATCGCCGGGGCGCAGAGCGGCCCCCGGCCGCCGAGCTTCGACCCGGCGGTGCTGGCGAAGGTCGCCGCGATCCCCGGGGTGCGCCTGGCCGACGGCGAGTACGGCGACATGGCGATGGTCGGCGGCGAGCGCACCTGGGTGGCGGCGAGCAGCGACGTCGCCGCGCTACGGCAGATCTTCGGGGCCGAGCGCACCGCCGGCGACATCGACCGGCTGGCGCCGGACCAGATGCTGGTCAGCTCGGACACCGCGACGGCCCGCGGCCTCTCCGTGGGGTCGAAGGTGCCGGTGCAGACGTCCCGGGGCGAGGCGCGGACCTACACCGTGAGCGGCATCTACGCCAGCTCCCAGCTGACCAACCCGGTGGTGCTGCCGGCGGAGGCGGCGGCTGGCTTCACCATCCCGCAGCCGATCCAGGGCTTCGTCCAGCTGGCGCCGGGCACCCGGGTGGCCGACGTGCAGCCGCGGATCGAGGCGCTGCTGGCCGACTCCCCCGAGGTGTCGGTGGCCGACCGGGAGGCGTTCATCGAGCAGCAGACCGGTCAGCTGGACGGGCTGCTCACGATGATCCAGATTCTGCTGGCGCTGGCCATCGTGATCGCGGTGCTCGGCATCGTCAACACCCTGGCGCTGTCGGTGCTGGAGCGCACCCGGGAGCTGGGGCTGTTGCGGGCCATCGGCCTGCGCCGGTCGCAGACCATGCGGATGATCACCGTGGAGGCGGTGGTGATCTCGGTGTTCGGCGCGCTGCTCGGCGTCGTCGTCGGCGCCGGCCTCGGCGCGGCCGTGGTCGAGACGCTGCGCGACGAGGGGATCACCGACCTGGTGCTGCCCTGGGCCCAGATGGGGATCTTCCTCGGCCTCGCCGCGATCGTCGGGGTGGTCGCCGCGGCGCTGCCGGCGGTCCGGGCCGCCCGGATCAACGTGCTCGGCGCCATCGCCCACGACTGATCCCACGCACGACGAGGGGCCCCGCCGACCGGCGGGGCCCCTCGCCCGTCAGGCTCCGGGCGGCGCGCCGAGCAGGGCGGCCAGCAGCTCCAGGTCCGCGCCGGTCAGGCTCTCCACCTGGTGTACGCCGTCCAGCGGCCCGATCGGCACCTCCGCCGGTACGGCCAGCACCGCCGCGCCGGCGGCGAGCGCGCTCGCCACCCCCGTCGGCGAGTCCTCGATCGCCACGCAGCGGGCGATCGGCACGCCGAGCAGCCGGGCGGCGGTCAGGTACGGCTCCGGATGCGGCTTCGCCGCGTCGACCTCGTCGCCGCAGACGACCGCGTCGAAGCTGTCCCGCCCCAGGGTGTCCAGCGCCACCTCCACGAGGGGCCGGCCGCTGGAGGTCACCAGCGCCGTCGGAATGCCCGCCGCCCGGACGGCCCGCAGCAGGTCCAGGGCGCCGGGACGCCAGCGCAGCCCGGTGCGGAACAGCTCCAGGATGCGGGCGTTGATCCACGCCGCGCTGACCTCGGGGTCGCGCCCCGGCTGGCCCAGGTCGTCGTGCAGGATGCGCATCGAGGCGGCCATGCTGGTGCCGACCATCGCCCTGCGGGCGGGGTCGGAGAGGGTACCGCCGTACTCCGCCGCCAGTTCGCGCAGCGCGACGTCCCACAGCTTCTCGCTGTCGACCAGGGTGCCGTCCATGTCGAAGAGCACGGCGGCAGGGTGATGGCTGTTCAGCGGGGCCTCCCTCGGGGTGCGTACCCGGGGATCCTCTCAGCCGGCACGCCGCCGGCGCGCCCAGGTGCCGCGGGGGTGACCTGGCCGACGGGTTGCGCGCGGGCGCGAGACCCGGGGACGGCCGGCCCGCCGTCACGGCGGCCCCTCGCCCGGCGGTCGCCGCGGCTGGTCTTCTCCTTCGACGACCCGGACCTCGGCGACAACGGCGGCGGCGCCTCGGTGTGGGTGCGGCAGTGGTGGAGCGAGTCCCGAGCGGCCCGCTCAGGTGAGGCCGCAGGCGTCCAGGGACCGTTCGTAGCCGCGGAAGAACGACTCGGTGCGCTGCTCGGCGGTGCCGTGCGAGCCCTCGGCGAACCAGGGCTGGTCGGGGTCGTCGCCGACAGCCAGCAGCCCCTCGCGGAACTCGTCCAGGTCGCCGTCGTCGAGCCGTAGCGCCTTCGCGCGCACCGAGTCGCCGAGGTACGCCCCGGCCATGCAGTCGGCCTGCAATTCCTGCTGGATGGTGTAGGAGTGGCGGATGCCGAGGCGGGCCTGGATGCCGTGCGCGTACTCGTGGCCGAGCAGGTAGAACACGAACGCGTCGCCGACCTGGCGGAACGCGCCCACCGACCAGTTCACGTCGTAGGCGATGAAGTCGCCGGCCGAGCAGTAGACGGCGTTGTTGCGCGGCAGCGGCTGCCTGCCGCAGGTCACCTCGCCGGCCCGTTGGTAGGGGATGACGCGGCGGATCGGGCGGAACCGCTCCCCGGAGGCCCGGAACTGGGCGGCCCAGTACCGCTCGGCGATGGCCTTCGCGTCGGTGACGTCCTGCTGGAACTCCTCGACGCTGGTGGTGCCGTCGGCGCGGGTCTGCGCGGCGCCCGGCGAGGCCGGGGTGTCGGGCCGCTGCGGGGCGGGCTCCTGGCCCTCGGGTTCGGACACCCCGCCGACCACGCACCCGGCCGCCGCGACGAGGGCCACCACGAGGCCGGCCAGCGAGCTTCGCGGTCGGCGTCCCACGCGCGTCGTCACAGTGCCCTCCCCGGCGTCGGCGTTGCGGCGTCCAGTACCCCGGCGGTGGGTCCGTCATGCCCGGGCACAGCCGACCACGGCGCCGGGGCCGCGGCGGAGCACCCGGTCCGGGCGGCACGGCCATACGATCGGGACGCGGCGGGCGGGCGCGTGTGTCCGGAAGGGCTCACCGGCTCCGACGTCTCCGGTGAGCGGCGCCGCGAGGGCGCCGCGGGAGGAGAGACCGTGAAGTACATGATTCTGCTGTACGGCTCCCAGCGGGACTACGACGCCATGGCCGGCGGCGCTACCGACGGGCCGGTCATGTCCGCCGAGGACGTGGCGGCGATGCACGCCCACATGGAGAAGCTGCACCAGGCCCTGGCCGAGTCCGGCGAGCTGGTCGACGCCCAGGGGCTCACCGCCCCGGTGCACGCCCGACGGGTCCGGTTCAGCGGCGGTCTGCCCGTGGTCACCGACGGGCCGTACCCGGAGACGCAGGAGGTCCTGGCCGGCTACACGGTCATCGACTGCGACAGCTTCGACCGGGCGGTGGAGATCGCGGCCAACTTCGTCGATCCCGACCGTCCCGGCGAGTACGTGGATGTCCGGCCGATCGCCGAGGGCATCGACGACCTCGACGGCTGAGGCGCGACGGTGACCGGTGGGCGCGTCGAGGGGCTGCTGCGCGAGCTGGCGCCGCAGGTCCTCGGCGCGCTGACCCGCCGCTACGGTCACTTCGACCTGGCCGAGGACGCGACGCAGGAGGCGCTGATCGCGGCGGCCACCGGCTGGCCGCGCGACGGCGTACCCGGCAGTCCGCGGGGTTGGTTGATCACCGTCGCCGCCCGGCGGCTGACCGATCTCCTGCGCGCCGAGCAGGCCCGGCGGCGCCGGGAGGACGCCGTGGCACGGTGGGTGCTGCCCGCCGACCGGCTGGCCCCGGCGGCGGACCGGTCGGCGGGTGGAACCGACGACACCCTGGTCCTGCTCTTCCTCTGCTGCCATCCCGCGCTGTCGCCGGCCTCGCAGGTCGCGCTCACCCTGCGGGCGGTGGGTGGGCTGGGCACCGCCGAGGTGGCGCGGGCCTTCCTGGTGCCGGAGGCGACGATGACCCGGCGGATCACCCGGGGCAAGCAGCGCGTGCGCGACAGCGGCCTGCCGTTCCGGATGCCCGATGGCGGCGAGCGCGCCGAACGGCTCGCCGCCGTGCTGCACGTGCTCTACCTGATCTTCAACGAGGGGTACGCCAGCACGACCGGGCCGGCGCTGCTGCGCCCCGACCTGTCGGCGGAGGCGATCCGACTGACCCGCCTCGTGCACCGGCTGCTGCCGGAGGACCCGGAGGTCACCGGGCTGCTGGCGCTGATGCTGCTCACCGACGCCCGCGCGCCGGCGCGGACCGGCCCGCACGGCGAACTGGTGCCGATGGCCGAGCAGGACCGGAGCCGGTGGAAGCGGGAGCAGATCGACGAGGGCGTCGCCCTGGTCACCGCCGCGCTCCCCCGCGGCCGGGTCGGCCCGTACCAGCTCCAGGCCGCGATCGCCGCCGTGCACGACGAGGCGGCCGGCGCCGCCGACACCGACTGGGCGCAGATCACCGCGCTGTACGACGTGCTGATGCGGCTGTCCGACAGCCCGGTGGTGGCGTTGAACCACGCGGTGGCGGTGGCCATGAGCCGGGGCCCGGCTGCCGGGCTGGCCCTGGTCGACGGGCTCGCCGCGCGGGGGCGGCTCGGCGACGACCCGCGCCTGCCCGCCGTCCGGGCGCACCTGCTGGAACTGCTCGGCGACCGTACGGCCGCCCGGGACGCCTACCGGTCGGCGGCCGGACGGTCGACGAACCTGGCGCGGCAGCGCTACCTGCACGCCCGCGCCGCCCGCCTGGACGACGCCTGAGCGCCGCGCGTGGCCGCGTGCGGGCCGATGACGCCCGGAAGGCGACGGGCCGCGAGCCCGGGCAGATGACCGTCCGAGCACCGCGCAGTACCCGATCCGGTGATGCCCGGGTTGCCCCGCGCGGATGCCTGCCGGGCGGTGTCGTGCGTGGAGGCGACCGGCGGGTGGTCAGGGGCTGGCGGCGAGGAAGACGAAGGCGGCGAGGAGCACCAGGTGCACACCGCCCTGGAGCACGGTGGCCCGCCCCGGCACCACGGTCAGCACGCTGGTGACGACGGTGAGGGCGAGCAGGGTCACCTGGGTGCCGCCGAGGCCGAGCAGCAACGGGCCCTCCAACCAGATCGAGGCGAGCGCGATCGCCGGGATGGTCAGCCCGATGCTGGCCATGGCCGAGCCCAGGGCGAGGTTCAGGCTGATCTGCACCCGGTCGCGGCGGGCGGCCCGGGCGGCGGCGATCGTCTCGGGCAGCAGCACCAGCAGCGCGATGACCACCCCCACGAACGACGGGGGCAGGTTCGCCCCGGCGACGGCGGACTCGATCGCCGGGGACACCGACTTGGCGTCGCCGACCACGGCGACCAGCGCCACCAGCAGCAGGCCGAGGCTGAGCAGGGCGGCCCGGTCCGACGGCGGTTCGGCGTGCCCCGCCGTGTCGAGCACCCGCCCCTGGTTGTTGACGGGCAGGAAGTAGTCGCGGTGGCGGCCGGTCTGCACCATGACGAACAGGCCGTAGAGGGCGAGCGAGACCACGGCGGCGAAGGCGAGCTGTGCCGGGCTGAACTGCGGGCCGGGCCGGCTGGTGGTGAAGGTCGGCACCACGAGGCTCAGCGCGGCGAGGGTGGTCACGGTGGCCAGCGCCCCGCCGGTGCCCTCGGAGTTGAAGACCGCCACCCGGCGGCGCAGCGCCCCGATCAGCAGCGACAGCCCGAGGATGCCGTTGCAGGTGATCATGACGGCGGCGAAGACGGTGTCGCGCGCGAGCGACTGCGTCTTCTCGCCGCCGCTGACCATGAGCGTGACGATCAGGGCGACCTCGATGACGGTGACGGCCACGGCGAGCACGAGCGAGCCGTACGGCTCCCCCACCCGGTGGGCGACCACCTCGGCGTGGTGGACGGCGGCCAGCACCGCGCCGGCCAGCAACAGGGCCACCACCACGACGACGGCGCCGGACAGGTCGCGTCCCCAGGTCAGGATCAGCACCAGGGTCGCCAGCAGCGGGACGAAGACGGTCCAGTCGGTCAGACGTGGGCGGAACAGCGCGGCCATGCCGCAACCTTGTCAGAGGAAACGATCACCCGATCCACGACCGGCGGGACCGGACACCGGCTGGGCCCCTCGACGGCGGTCCGTCGTCGTGCGGCAGCCGTTGCGCGGGTCGCGCCGGGGTCGGGCCGCCTCGTCGCGGCCCGGCGGCGCAGGGTCAGCGCCGCGGCAGCGGCCCACCGGCGGCCTTCCCACCATCACCACCAGGAGCGGACCATGGCAGTCTCCCGGCAGACGATCATCTCGGCGCCACGTCGACGCGGTCGGGATCATGTCCGCGGCGCGTGCTTCCGGCGACATCGTGTCGCATGACCCGACCGTGTCGAATGCGCCGAATCGCCCCTCACCGCCGCTGTGCTGTCTCCACGATGAGAAGAAGGTCCGACTCGGAACTGAGAGGGGTAGTGCGGCATGAGGCGTCGACGTAGCAGGAGGGTGCCGCTGCTGCAGGCGGCAGCGATGTCCCTGGCAGCGGTGGTGGCGGCGGCGGCCGTCGTACGAGCCCGCCGTCGCCGCGCCGGAGGTGACGCGGCCGTGGGTGATCTTCCCGCCCTGCGGGACAGCGCGTTCGCCGACGCGGGCACGGGCGGGGTACCGGTCCCCGGCGGCGCGGCCGGCCGGGACAAGCAGACGGCACCGGCAGCCGCGGCGCGGTGAGGACGGGGAGCGCCGCCCGCAACCGGGCAGGAACGCCCCTGCCCGGCGTGACCAGGCGGCGCCCACCCGACGGCATCCGACGAGCGTGCCCCGGCGCGAGGTGCCGACTCTGCCCTTCGGAGGTGAGGACGGATGAGTGACCCGCCCAGCGACGCCCGGGCGGCCCACGGGCCACGGGAGGAGGTCACGGTCGCCGAACTCGTGCAGCGTGCGACGGACCAGATCACCCGCCTGGTGCGGGAGGAGCTGGCACTGGCCCGGGCGGAACTGACCGCCAAGGGCAGACGCGCCGGCTCCGGCGCCGCGATGGTCGGTGGCGCGGGCGGGACGGCGCTGTTGGGGACGGGGGCGCTCGTCGCCGCGCTCGTCCTGGTCCTCGCCGAGTTCATGCCGGCGTGGGTGGCCGCGCTGGTCGTCGCGGTGGTCCTCTTCGCGGTGGCCGGGCTGCTCGCGCTGTTCGGGAAGAAGCAGGTGAAGCGGACGATGCCCGTCACGCCGGAGTCGACGCTGCACAGCGTGCGCGCGGACGTGGAGTCGGTGCGGCAGGCCGCCAAGGAGGGACGAGGGTGACGACCCCGAACGAGAGCAGCGACCCGGACCGCACCCGTGCGGACATCGAGGCGACCCGGGCGGAACTCGGTGCCACGGTGCAGGCCCTGGCGGCCAGGACCAACGTGCGGGCCCGGGGCCGGAACAGGGCCCTCGACATCGGAGGTCGCGCCCGACAACGCCTCACCGGCTCGGCTCAGGCGGTGCGGGAGAGGACGGCACAGGCGGTCCGGACGACCCGACCAGGAAACGGCGGTACGAAGCTCGACGCGATGGCCCGCGCCGCGCGGCGGCGCCGGGCCGCCCTGCGCGACGGCGCGGCAGAGGGGCTGGCGGCCCTGCGCGGCAGCGTCGGCACCGGATCGGCGGCCGGGAGCGGGCCCGCCGCCGCCCGTGCGCTGCGCGACCGGCTGGTCGGGATTCGGTCGGCCGCCCGCCACCGCCCCGTGCTGGCCGTCGTCGCCGCCGCCGTCGTGGGCCTCGTCGTGACGATGCGGCAGCAGAGGCGCAGCCGGCGTGTCGCTGCCCGCCGTCGATGCTGACGCACGCTCGCCGTTCACCTCGCTCGTCTTGAAGGACCACCTGTTCGACGTCGTCGACAGGCCGAGAACGCCACGTGCACGGAGCCGCGACCATGAGCGATGCGACCCTCGACACCCGACGTCACGACGGCAGCCAGTACGCGGAACTGTCGCGCCTGATCCGGCGCGCGGGCCTGCTCGATCGGCGGCGCGGCTACTACGCGCTGCGCATCGGCGCCCTCGGCGGGTGCTACGTCGGCGCCTGGGTGCTGTTCGGGTGGCTCGGTGAATCGTGGTGGCAGCTGGGCGTCGCGGCTGTCCTCGCGGTGGTCTTCGCGCAGGCCGGGTTCATCGGTCACGACGCCGGCCACCGCCAGATCTTCCGCACCCGTCGCGCCAACGACCTGGTCGGCCTGGTCCACGGCAACCTACTGATCGGCCTCAGCTACAGCTGGTGGGTGGACAAGCACAACCGCCACCACGCGCACCCGAACACCGAAGGTCACGACCCGGACATCGTCGTCCGGCCGCTGTCGTTCACCTCGGGGCAGGCGCGGGATCAGCGCGGACCGGGCGCACTGGTGGTGCGGTACCAGGCGTACCTCTTCTTCCCGCTGCTGCTGCTGGAAGGCCTGCACCTGCACGCGAACAGCGTCAAGGCCGTCGTCGGCTCGCGCCGGCTCCGGCGACGCCCCGCGGAGGCCGCGCTGCTGGCCCTGCACGCCGTCGGATACCTGGGCGCCGTGATCCTCGTCCTGAGCCCGGTGCAGGCCGTCGCGTTCATCCTCGTCAACCAGGGCCTGCTCGGCCTCTACCTCGGCAGCGCCTTCGCCCCCAACCACAAGGGCATGCCGATCCTCGCCGCCGACGACCGGCTCGACTACCTCCGACGCCAGGTCCTCACCTCCCGCAACGTGCGCGGCGGCTGGTTCCTCGACGCCCTGCTCGGTGGCCTGAACTATCAGATCGAACATCACCTCTTTCCGAGCATGCCGCGGCCCAACCTCCGGCGCGCCCGGCCGCTGGTCCGCCGGTTCTGCGCCGAGCACGACATCCCCTACCACGAGACCACCCTCGCCCGCTCGTGGGCGCAGGTGCTGCGGCACCTGCACGCGGTCGGTCGGCCCCGCCGGCCGACGACGCCGGCCTGAGCCCTGCGAGGTGGGCCGCCGGCGGTCCTCGGGCCCGTCGGCGGGCGGCGGGATGCGCCGGAGCCCGTGCGGTGCGTACAGTTCCGGGTCGGACTTGGCATGGGCCGGGAAGACCTGGCGCGGGAAACGGGACGAGACAGCGACGGCATGGCAGCGGACAAAACTACGGAAACCGGCCACGAGGGCATCGACCGGAGCCAGCTGGAGGCCTGTCTCAGCGTCTTCGAGGCGTTGGAGAACCTGCCCCCCGACCACCCGGACGTGGTGCGGGTGCAGCGGGCCACCGCGCGGCTCTACAAGGTGATCAAGCAGCGCCGGCGCGAGGAACGACGGGACGCCATCGCGGCGGCGGACCGGGCGGTCACGGCGGCCACCGCCACGGGCGCCCCCGGCCGGATCGACGACGAGACCCAGGGAATCCCGCTCGCCTCCCCCACCGAGGGCACCACGGCCGGCTTCCTGCACAACCCGCGCGGCTGCTACGTCTGCAAGCAGCGCTACCGCGAGGTGGACGCCTTCTACCACCAGCTCTGCCCGCCCTGCGCCGCGCTCAACCGGGAGCGCCGGGACGCCCGCACCGACCTGACCGGGCGGCGGGCGCTGCTCACCGGCGGCCGGGCGAAGATCGGCATGTACATCGCGCTGCGGCTGCTGCGCGACGGCGCGCACACCACGGTGACCACACGGTTCCCGCACGACGCGGTCCGCCGGTTCGCGGCGATGCCGGACAGCGGGGACTGGCTGCACCGCCTGCGGATCGTCGGTATCGACCTGCGCGATCCCGCCCAGGTGATCGCGCTCGCCGACTCGGTCAGCGACCAGGGACCGCTGGACATCCTGATCAACAACGCGGCGCAGACCGTCCGTCGCACGCCCGGGGCGTACGCGCAGCTCGTCGCCGCCGAGGCGGCGGCCCTGCCGGACGGCCCCCTGCCGGAGATCGTCACGTTCGCCAACCCGGCCGGCCGGGGCGACGCGGCCGGCAGCCTGACCGCCTCGCCGGAGTCGACCGCGCTCACCCCGCACGCGCTCACCGCGCTCGCGCTGACCAGCGGCTCCGCCTCGCCGGAACGGATCGCGGCGGCGACCGCCATCGACGCCGGCGGACTGGTGCCGGACCTCGACCCGGTCAACAGCTGGGTGCAGCGCGTGCACGAGGTGGATCCGGTGGAGCTGCTGGAAGTGCAACTGTGCAACGTGACGGCGCCGTTCGTGCTGGTCAGCCGGTTGCGCCCGGCGATGGCCGCGGCGAAGGCCCGCCGCAAGTACGTGGTGAACGTGTCGGCGATGGAGGGCCAGTTCGGTCGCGGCTACAAGGGGCCGGGGCACCCGCACACCAACATGGCCAAGGCCGCGCTGAACATGCTGACCCGCACCAGCGCCCAGGAGATGCTGACCGACGGCATCCTGATGACCAGCGTCGACACCGGCTGGATCACCGACGAGCGGCCGCACCCGACGAAGATGCGGCTGGCGGATGCCGGCTTCCACGCCCCGCTGGACCTGGTCGACGGCGCGGCCCGGGTGTACGACCCGATCGTCCGCGGTGAACAGGGCGAGGACCTGTACGGCTGCTTCCTGAAGGACTACGCGCCCTGCGCCTGGTGACCGTACGCCACCGACCGCAACTATTGCCAACCATCGATCCGCCGTGTAAAAGTTCTTCACTGATTTCATCCTCGTGTAAAGAATCCTTCGAGGGGGACCGGATGAGAAGAACCACCGCATGGCTGATGAGCCTCGCCACCGCCGCGGGGCTCACCACCGCGCTCGGGTCGGCGGCCGTCGCAGGGTCGGCGCCGGCCCCACAGCCGCAGTCCGTGGCGGTGTCGGCCGTCGGTCCGCAGCCCGGCACCTTCGTCGGCAAGGGGTTCGACACCTGCGCCGCCCCGTCGCAGTCGGCGATGAACGCGTGGCGCGCCAGCTCGCCCTACCGTGCGGTGGGCATCTACATCAGCGGCGCCAGCCGGTCGTGTGCGCAGCCCAACCTGACCGCGACCTGGGTCACCAACCAGACCGCCAACGGTTGGCGGCTGATCCCCATCGAGCTCGGCTACCAGGCGCCCTGCGGCACCCGCGCGCCGAAGATGTCGGGTGATCCCGGCACCGCGCGGTCGCAGGGCCGCACCGCCGCCGACAGCGCCGCCAACGCCGCGCGGGCGCTGGGCATCGGAGCCGGCAGCACCATCTACAACGACATCGAGCACTACCCGACGACCACGGCGTGCCGCGCCGCGGTGCTGTCGTTCCTGTCGGGATGGGTCGAACAGCTGCACACCCGGGGCTACCTGGCCGGCATGTACTCGAGCGGATCCTCCGGCATCAGGGACGTCTGCCTGGAGTACCACAACCCGAGCTACACCAGGCTGGACCAGATCTGGATCGCCTGGTGGAACGGCGTGGCCGACACCGACGCCGGCAGCTACTGCTCCGACGCGTACTACGCGAACCACCAGCGCCTGCACCAGTACGCCGGGGACGTGACGGAGACCTGGGGCGGCGTGACGATGAAGATCGACCGCAACTACCTGGACGTGAGCACAACCCAGCAGCCGCCCCCGCAGCAGTGGAGCACCACCGTCGACAACACCACGTCCGGCCGGTTCACGGCGAGCACCAACTGGAGCACGTCGGCGTACTCCAGCAGCCGGTACGGCACGGACTACCGTTTCGCGAGCCCGACGTCGGCCAGCGACGTCGCCTGGTACCGGGCGGACGTCCCGGAGACGGGGAGCTACGAGATCTCGGTCTGGTACCCCGCCGACCCCGGCTACAACAGCCAGACGCCCTACCTCGTCGCCACCGCCTCGGGCAACCAGACGGTGTCGGTCGACCAGCGCGTCAACGGCGGGCGGTGGGTGTCGATCGGCGTGTTCACCCTCGCGGCCGGCGACGGCAACAAGGTCGGGGTGAGTCGCTGGACCAGCGGCAGCGGCTACGTGGTCGCCGACGCGGTACGGATCACCCGGGCGTGACCGGACGCACGGGCTGACCTCGTACCGGATCTCCGGCCCGGTCGACGGCGCCTGGCAGGTGCTCGGCGAGGTCACCGGAAACACGACCCAGGTCACCACGCACACCTTCGCGCCGGTCCGCGCGAGCGCGGTCCGCCTCGACGTCCTCGCCAGCCGGGACAGGCAGGCCCGGCTGTACGAGGTCGACGTGACCTGCCGCGACGCCTCCTGCGGCTGACGCCGGCACCGCCGAACCGGCGTCGGCGGCGCCGCATGCGGAGGCCGTCCACCCGCCCCAGCGCGTCACCGGGAAGCGCCGCCGGCAGCCACGCGGCCTCAGCGGCGTCGAGCAACACGTAGCTGATCCCGTACCCGAGCATCACGACGTACAACAGCCAGACCTGGTCCGCGGACCGCACGGCCAGCAGCAGCAGGAGCGAGGCGGCCACCACCAGATTCGTCCAGACCAGCAGCGGCCGGCGGGGCAACCGGTCGACGAGTGCGCCCAGCAACGGCCCGAAGAGGGTCGGGAAGAAGACGCAGAAGCCCGCCATGGCGGCCAGGCTGGCGGAATCCGTCAGGGCCATCACCCAGATCCCGGCGACCAGGGACATCGCCGTGCCGCCGAATCCGGAAACCAGGGAGACCACGACGAACAGAGCGATGGTGCGCCGCTGCCCGACGGGGACCGGCACCGTTTCCCGCCCTCCCGTCAGCGGGCCCGCCGGTTGGCGCGCAGGGCGCCCAGGACGACGCCGGGTGTGGCCAGCGAACTCGGGTGCGCACGCAGGGAAACGACCTCGTTGAAGCGCCGGGCGGTCGGCACGTCCGTGACGGTCGCCGCGACGATCTGCCTGCTGACCCAGCTGGAGAACCGGTAGCCGCGCGGGTAGGGCCCGTCGACGTGCGGCAGCGCCAGGTCGGCGGAGGTCGACATCGACCAGGCCACGTCGACCACGACCTTCTGCAGGGCGAAGAACCGGCGCGCGGGCACGCCCGGATCCGGGCTCGACCGCAGGTACGCCGACAGGCACGCGGCGTGCAGGGCCGCCGCCGTCATCCCCTGCCCGTACACCGGATTGAACGAGGCGACCGCGTCGCCGACGCTGACGAGTCCGGCCGGGAGCCGCTTCAACCCGTGGAAGTCCCGCCGCCGGCTGTCGGCATGATGGTAGGTCTGGACGTCGCCGAGCAGCTCGTTCCCGGCGACCTCGCCGAACTCCGGCGGGAACTGGTCGCGCAGCCGGCGTACGAAGTCGTCCGCGGTGCGCCCTGGACGGTTCTCGCCGTAACCGGCCATCATGGCCATCCACCGGCCGCCCTCGACGGCGAAGAACGCGGCGCCGGCCACGTCCGACGACATCCTCGGCGTGTGCAGCGCCAGGACGACGGTGGCCTCCGGGTCCGCCGCACGGCGTCGGAACAGGGCGGTCGCGTAGTTGAGGTTGACGGTCATCCGCCGCAGGGCCGGCCGCTCCCAGCCGGCCTGCTCCAACCACTCGGAAAGCCTGCTCGAGCGTCCCATGGCGTCCACCACGAGATCGCCCGACTCGACGCCGGGCACCCCACCGGCGTCGCAGCGGACCCCGGTGGTCACGGCACCGTCGCACACGAGACCCGTGGCGCGGGCGGTGACCGTCTTGACGTTGGGCAGTCGCAGCACCTGCTGGCGGATCAGCCCCTCCAGAAGGGGTCGGGTGCCGGCCAGGCTGTCGGCGTCGTCGGGTACGACGACCTTCAGCCGGCCGTCGAGGTAGTTCCGCCTGGCGGCGGGCGGCGCCTCGATCGCCCCCTGGGCCACGGCCTGTTCGCGGAATCCCGGAAACAGCCGCTCGAGCTGGAGGAAGCCGCCGGGCAGCAGCGCGTGCAGCTGCGTGCCCTGTGGCACGCCCGGCCGGCCGCCGGTCACCTGTAGATCGTCCCGGTCGACGACGACGACGCTCTCCGCGTAGTCGGACAAGACGCGGGCCGCCATCAACCCGGCGACACTGCCGCCGACCACGACGGCCCTGCCGATGACCGGGGACGCCCGGTCGGGTGGCCGCACCGCGTTCAGCGCGGCGAGCACCCGCGCCGGGGACATGGACATCATGCTCTCCAAGGGGGACGAGGTGGCGCCTTCCCGCATGCCTGCCGGAGACCGGTGCGTCGGCGGGCGGGCCGGTCGGCACGACGCCCGACGATCGTCGCACAACCGCGACCTGCGGACGGGTCCGCGAAGCGGCGCGGCGGGTCAGTTGCCCGGCCGCGCCAGGATCTCCGCCGCCGCCCGCTCGCCGGCCTCGATCGCCCCGTCCAGGTAACCCGCCCACCGGGTGGCGGTCTCCGTGCCGGCCCAGTGCACCCGCCCCACCGGTCGACGCAGCTCCGGGCCGTAGCCACACCACGAACCGGGGGTCGGCGCCCCGCAGAAGCACCCCCGCGTCCACTCGTCCGCCGACCAGTCGTACTCGACGAACTCCTCGGGCCGTCCCGCCGCCGGTCCGGCGACGGCGGCCAGGGCGTCGAGCAGGCTGGCGTGCCGGGCCTGCGGCGACATCCGTCGCAGGGCGTTCGCCTCCGGGCCGTAGCTGAACGCGGTCAGCACCCCGCGCGGGGAGGTCGGGGTGCCGTTGTCCACCGTCTCGGTGACCGGCCCGGCGAGGCAGAAGGCGACACCGGAACGGCCGTCCGCGCGCCAGAACGGCTCCGGGTAGATCGCGTGGACCTTGATCGCCGAGCCCATCGGCATCCGCTGGGTGAGCGCGTCGCGCAGGGGCGGCAGGGGTGGGTCGTACCGGATGCGCCCGGCCAGCGTCGGCGGCACGGCGACCACCACCGCGTCCGCCTCGACGCGGTCGGTGTCGGTGTGCACGACCACGCCGGCGCGGTCCTGCCCGATCGCCCGCACGGGCGCCCGGAGCCGCACCGCGTCCGGGCCGAGCGCGGCGGCCAGCGCCTCGGCCAGCACCGGCGGTCCGCCGACGATCCGGTCCTGCTGCGCGCCACCGGCCATGGCGAGCAGCGCCCGGCTGCCGCCACCGGAGCGCAGGTAGAACGCCAGCTGGAGCAGGGAGACCTCGTCCGGCCCGGCGGCCAGCAGGCCGCCCGCGAGCAGCCGCCCGAGGTAGCGCGCGGTGGCCGGGTCCGGGGCGGCCGCGCGCAGCCAGCCGGCCAGCGTCGTACGGTCCCACTCGGCGGCCTCGGCCCCCGCCCAGGGCGCGGCGGGGTCCACCCGCTCGGCGTACGCGTCGAGCAGGTCGAGGACTCTCGCGGCGGCCTCGGGCGGCCCGGCGTGCCGGCCGTCGGGGAACAGCACCGACGACGCGCCGTACGCGGCGGAGGGAAAGGTGGCGATCCCGTACCGCGTGAGCAGCCCGTTGACCCGGTCCTGGGCCGGGCCGACCCACTGGGCCCCCAGATCGAGCTGGGTGCCGTCGGCCAGCCACCGGGTGAGCACCCGCCCACCCACCCGGTCGCGCGCCTCCAGCACCCGCGTCCGCACGCCGGCGCGGGCGAGCGTGAGCGCGGCGGCCAGCCCGGAGAAGCCGGCGCCGATCACGACGACCTCGGTTCCCATGCGCCGGCATACCCGTTTGCGCCGCCGCCATGACCCCCGACGCCGGGTCACCCGCCGGTCGTAACGCCGACAGCGGGGGCGAGCGTGGCCTGGCGGCCGGACGGGGCCCACACCGGCCCTCACCTGCCGAACCGCCCCGCACCGCGGACCGTCATGCCAATCGCGGCGGCGCCACCAATCGACACACGTCAGCGCGTCGGGGCTGCGCGGTCGGCCTCCGAGGGCCATCCTTGTGCGGTGCGGCTGTCGCCCGTCCTCCGACGGCGGGTGCGGTCGGAAAGATCGAAGGACCGTGAAGGACACGAGAAGGAGGGTGCCGTGCGCTACGTCGACGGCCCGGCGGTCGAGTGCGACCTCCATCTGGCAGCCGATCCCGCCCAGGTGTGGGAGCTGGTCACGGACATCGAGCTGCCCGTGCGGTTCAGCTCGGAGCTGCGCCGGGTGCGGTGGCTGGACGGCAGCGAGGGGCCGAAGCTCGGCGCCCGGTTCGAGGGGCACAACCAGCATCCCGCGCTGGGCGAGTGGCGCACCATCTCGCACATCGTGCGCTTCGACGAGCCGCGGGTCTTCGGTTGGGTGGTGCTCGACCCCGACAACCGCTTCGGCGGCGGCCCCGCCGACCCGACCCGGCCGGGTGCCACCTGGCAGTACCGCCTGACCGCCGAGGACGGCGGCTGCCGGCTGTCGCACTCCGTGCGGATCGGCCCCAGCCGCACCGGGCTCAGCCTGGTCATCGACCGGGCGCCGGAGCACGAGGAGGAGGTCATCGCACGCCGGCTGGCCGCGCTGCGGGACGCCATGACCGACACGTTGCGGGGCATCCGGAGCCTCGCCGAGCAGCCGCGCTGAGCACGGCCGGGCGCTGCGCGGTCACCACCGGGCTCGCGCGTCGTCGCGCCGTACCGCTCAGCCGCGACCGGCTGCCGGGTCGGGCGCGGTGGTCCTGAAACGTGCCACGAACGCGCCGTACACGGGGGTGCCCGACAGGTTGTCGCGGATGGCGAACACCACCCGGTCGAACCGGTCGACCTCGCGCAGCGCGTCGGCGAAGGCACCCGCCACCGTGGCGGGATCGTTGCGGAACACGCCACATCCCCACGCGCCCAACACGATCGTCCGATGCCCGTGCGCGGCGGCCACCTCGAGCACCCGCCGCGCACGGCGGCGCAGCACCGCCGGCACATCGGCGGCGTGCGCCGGCTGGTTGCGGACGATCGCGCCGAGGTTCGGCGCCGCGGCGGTCAGGAACGACGTCGTGTACGGCTGGTCGAGCAGGGTGCCCTTGTCGTCACGGAACACCGGCACCCGCGGCGAGTAGACGACCCGATCGCTGTATCGCAGGTCGTGCTGGCCGCGGTGGAACGCGTAGAAGTCGGGCGCGGCGAGCAGGCACGGGTACAGCGCGGACGACCGCGCGATGCTCTCCTCCTGCGCCTTCGCCCCGCCGAGGAACCCGCCGCCCGGATTCTTGGCCGACGCGAACACCAGACACGCCGCACCCGGCCCGAGCCGGTGGGCCGCCTGCAACGTCGACTCGTACGTCACCTCGACGTCGCCGGCCCCGGCCTCCGCCGCCCCGACCGGGAGCGCCTCGTCGGGCAGGTGGTGACGGGTGCCGGCGACGGCGGCCCGCACCTGCGCACCGATGACGACCTCGTCGCCGGCGCCGGTGCGGTACCGGCCGGACTCGGCGATCGCCACCGTCTGCCGGGCGACCTCACGGAGGCGGCTGCTCACCGGTTCACCCGGCGCATCCGCTGCTTGGGGGCATGCACAGCCAGCAGGCTAGGGGGCCACCGCCTCGCCGACAACTGCTTTCCCCGCCCCTTGCGAGACGGTCACCACGGTCGCCGGCGTGGCCCTGTAAATGGCGCGGAGCAGGATGTGCCGGCAGGTCAGTGCGCCGCCACGACCACCGCGTCCGGCTCGAGGCCGGCGAGCCGGGCCGGGCGCACGACGACGAGCAGGACCGCCGTCGCCGCCAGCATGCCCCCCGCGACGACGACGGCCATGGCGACCGCGCCGGTGCCCAGCACGCCCACCAGGGGCGCGGCCAGCGCACCGACGCCGAACTGCACGGCGCCGAGCAGGGCGGAGGCCGTACCGGCCGCCTCCCCGTGGCGGGACAGGGCCAGGGCCGGCGCGTTCGGCATCGCCAGGCCCGCCGCCGCGAGCACCACCCACAGCGACGCCAGCAGGCTCGGCAGCCCGCCGAGGCCGGTCACGGCGAAGGCGAGCAGCGCCAGTCCGGCCACGCTCCCCGCGCCCAGGGCGACGACGAGGATCCGCTGCGGCGAGTGGCGGCGCAGCAGCCGTACGTTGAACTGGGTCGCCGCGATCAGCCCGACCGCGCCCGCCCCGAAGGCGAACCCGAACTCCTGCTCGTCCAGGCCGTACTGCTCCTGCAGGACGAACGACGACCCGGCCACGTACGCGAACAGCGCCGCCATGGCCAGCCCGGCGACCAGGACCAGGCCCACGAACGTGCGGTCGCGCAGCAGCGAGCCGTACAGCGCCACCGTCGCGACCACGCCGCCGCGCCGGCGCCGGTCGGGCGGCAGCGTCTCGGGGAGGCCGAGCGCGGCGACGACGACGAGCAGGACGCCGAACGCGGCCAGCGCCACGAACACGCCGCGCCAGTCCGTCCAGCGCAGCACCCCGCTCCCGAGGGTCGGCGCGAGGATCGGCGCCGCCCCCATGACCAGCAGCAGCCGGGAGAGCAGCTTGGCGAAGGCCGCGCCGTCGAACAGGTCACGGACCACGGCCATCGCGACCACGGAGGCCGCGGCGACGCCGAGGCCCTGCACCACCCGCAACGCGCCGAGCACCGCGATGTTCGGCGCGACGACGCAGAGCAGCGACGCCACGACGTGCAGCGCGACCCCGGCGATCAGTGGGGCGCGCCGGCCGACGGCGTCGGAGAGCGGGCCGATCAGCAACTGCCCGAGGGCGAGGCCCGCCAACGTGCCGGTGAGGGTCAGCTGGACCGCCGCCGACGTGGTCTGGAAGTCGGCGACGAGCGCGGGAAGCGCGGGCAGGTACATGTCGATGGTCAACGGGCCCACCGCGGTCAGCGAGCCGAGGACGAGGACCAGCCGCAGGCGCTGCCGGGGGCTCATCAGGTCACCCCGCGTCAGCGGGGCTGCCGGGTTCTCGGGTGCGTCGACGGCGGCCGTCATCGGCTCGCCGCCGACCGGTCGGTGCGCAGCCGGGCTGGGAAGGGTGCAGGAGTCACACCTGGCTCCAAATCCGGATCCGGTGATCTCATTCCCGCTCGGCGGTGAGGTAACCGAGCTCACAGCCCCGCGGGGACGGTCGAGGGGCGAGCGACGAGGCGCGCCGAGGCAGGGCAACGGGCTCGGCGGTCGCGGTCGTGTCCCACGCGGCGGCTAGTCTGCGCGGGTGCGGGAGACGATGTTCTGGAGCAACCTCGATGGCTGACGCCGACGACGTCCGGCACCTGGCAAGGGCACTGCCGCACGTGGTCGAGATCGACAGCGACGGCTTCGACTTCCGGGTCGCCGACAAGGGGTTCGTCTGGTCCTACCCGGAGCGCCGGCCCGGCAGGCCGCGCCTCATCCGGACCGACGTCGCGGTGCTGTACGTCGGCGACGAGGCGGAGAAGCAGGCGTTGCTCCTCGGCGAGCCCGAGGTCTTCTTCACCACGCCCGCCTACGACGGGCTGCCCCTGGTCATGCTGCGGCTGGCGCAGGTGACCGTGGACCGCCTGAGGGAACTCGTCACCGACGCGTGGCGCATGCGGGTCCCGGAACCGCTCGCCGGCGACCTCGACGACGGCACCGGTTTCTCCTGAGCTCCCGCACGTCGCGCGCCGTGGTGGACCCGCGCGCCGCGGCGGCGACGCCGCGCGACGTCGCTCGCACGGGCACGATCCGCGCGGGCACGGCACGACGCGCGCGGGCACGCCCGAGGGCCACGCCCTGGCCGGCCCGCGGCGGCGCCGGTCGAGACGGACCCGCCAGTAACATCTGAGCACGATGGAAGAGCCCTCCCACGAAGTGGAAGACCGCAACACATGCCGGGAAACGATCAAGGCCCCGGTCGGCGTTTTGGCTGCTCAGGGCGGTGATGCCCGGCGCTCGCCACAGGGACTCGACCCCCTGACCTTTTGATCCACAGGCAGAAGGGTGGACACTGCCGAAGGTGCCGCCGCATCGCGGCGCGCGCATCATCGGTCTAAAGGAGGGCTCGGTCGGTGTTCAGTCGTGTCGCCATCGTCAACCGTGGTGAGGCCGCCATGCGGCTCATCCACGCCGTACGGGACATCGCCGCGGAGACCGGGACACGGATCGAGACCGTCGCCCTGCACACCGACGTCGACCGTACGGCCACCTTCGTCCGCGAGGCGGACCTGTCCTACGACCTCGGTCCCGCGTCCGCGCGCCCGTACCTCGACCTGAAGGTGCTGGAGCGCGCGCTGGTGGAGACCGGGGCCGACGCCGCGTGGGTCGGCTGGGGCTTCGTCGCCGAGGACCCGGCGTTCGCGGAGCTGTGCGAGAAGGTCGGGGTCACCTTCGTCGGACCGAGCGCGGACGCCATGCGCAAGCTCGGCGACAAGATCGGCGCGAAGCTGCTCGCCGAGGAGGTCGGCGTGCCGGTCGCGCCGTGGAGCCGCGGCGCGGTCGAGACCCTGGACGCCGCCCTGGCGGCGGCGGCCGGGATCGGCTACCCGCTGATGCTGAAGGCGACCGCCGGCGGCGGCGGGCGCGGCATCCGCGTGATCACGAGCGAGGCCGAGCTCGCCGACGCCTACGAGCGCACCAGCCAGGAGGCGGCGCGGGCGTTCGGCAGCGGCGTCGTGTTCCTGGAGCGCCTGGTCACCGGCGCCCGGCACGTCGAGGTCCAGGTGATCGCCGACGGCCAGGGCACCGCGTGGGCGCTCGGGGTCCGCGACTGCTCGGTGCAGCGGCGCAACCAGAAGGTCATCGAGGAGTCGGCGTCGCCGGTGCTCGGTCCGGAGCAGACGGCCGAACTCAAGGCGTCGGCCGAACGGCTGGCTGTCGCGGTCGGTTACCGCGGCGCGGCGACCGTGGAGTTCCTCTACCACCCCGGCGACAGGCTGTTCGCGTTCCTCGAGGTCAACACCCGCCTGCAGGTCGAGCACCCGATCACCGAGTCCACCACGGGATTCGACCTGGTCAAGGCGCAGCTGCACGTGGCCGCGGGCGGGCGGCTCGAGGGCGAGCCGCCGGCGGAGCGCGGCCACGCCATCGAGGCCCGGCTGAACGCCGAGGACCCCGACCGCGACTTCGCGCCCTCCCCCGGCCGCATCGCGCGGCTGGACCTGCCCGCCGGGCCGGGCATCCGCGTGGACACCGGCGTCAGCGAGGGCGACACCATCCCCGCCGACTTCGACTCGATGATCGCGAAGATCATCGCGTACGGCCGCGACCGCGACGAGGCGCTCGGCAGGCTGCGCCGGGCGATGGCGCAGACCACGGTGATCATCGAGGGCGGCGCGACGAACAAGAGCTTCGTGCTCGACCTGCTAGACCAGCCGGAGGTGATCGACGCCAGCGCGGACACCGGCTGGATCGACCGCGTCCGGGGCGAGGGCAGGCTCGTGACGCACCGACACTCCGCCGTCGCGCTGGCGGCCGCCGCCATCGAGGCGTACGAGGAGGAGGAACGCGTCGAGCGGCAGCGGCTGCTGTCGACGGCGTTCGGCGGGCGCCCGCAGGTGCAGCACGAGAGCGGCCGGCCGCTCGACCTCAAGCTGCGGGGCGTCGGCTACCGCGTGCGCGTCGCGCGGGTCGGCGCGCACCGGTTCCGCGTCGGCATCGAGGCGGGTACGACCGTCCGCACCGCCGACGTCGAACTCGACCGCTTCGACCGGCACACCGGGCAGATCCTCGTCAACGGCACCCGGTACCGCCTGCTCATCGGCACGCACGGCCCGATCCACCTGGTCGAGGTCGACGGCGTGACGCACCGGGTCAGCCGCGACGAGGGCGGCGTCCTCCGTTCGCCCTCGCCCGCGCTGGTCGTCGCCACGCCGCTGAAGGTCGGCGCCGAGGTCGAGGCGGGCGCGCCGGTGCTGGTGCTGGAGAGCATGAAGATGGAGACGGTGCTACGGGCGCCGTTCAGGGCGCGGCTGAAGGAATGCGTCGTGGCCGTGGGCACCCAGGTGGAGACGGGTGCGCCGCTGCTGCGGCTGGAGCCGCTCGCCGACGACGCCGAGGCCGGCGAGACCTCGGCCGGCGAGGCCGTCGAGCTGGACCTGCCCGCCGCGCCCGCGACCATCCCCGCGCGGGAGCGCGCCACGCGCGGCCAGGAGGACCTGCGCAGCCTGCTGCTCGGCTTCGACGTCGACCCGCACGACGAGCGCCGGCTGCTCGACGACTACCTCGCCGCGCGCCGGGCGGCCACCGAGGACGGCCACCGGCCGCTGGCGGAGGAACTCGGCCTCATCGGCGTGTTCGCCGACCTCACCGAGCTGAGCCGCAACCGGCCGACGGGCGAGGACGGCGGCGGTGCCGGCCACGTGCCCAGCGCCCGCGAGTACTTCCACACCTACCTGCAGTCCCTCGACGTCGACCGGGCCGGGCTGCCGGAGGCGTTCCAGGCCAAGCTCGCCAAGGCGCTCGGGCACTACGGCGTCACCGAGCTGGAGCGCTCCCCCGCGCTCGAAGCCGCCGTGTTCCGGATCTTCCTCGCCCAGCAGCGCGCGTCCGCCGACGCCACGGTCGTCGCGACGTTGCTGCGCGCCTGGCTGCGGGAGCCGCCGCCGGACGAGTCGCTGCGCGAGCCGGCCGGCCTCGCGCTGGAGCGGCTGGTGGCCGCGACGCAGGTCCGCTTCCCCGTGGTCTGCGACCTCGCGCGCGGCGTGGTGTTCGCCTGGTTCGCCCAGCCGCTGCTGCGCCGCAACCGCGCCCGCGTCTACGCCGACGTCCGCCGCCACCTGCGCCACCTGGACGCGCACCCGGACGCGCCGGACCGCGCCGAGCGCATCGCCGAGATGGTGCGCTCCACCGAGCCGCTGGTGCGCCTGCTCGGCCAGCGGATCGTCCGCGACCACCTGGACAACGCGGTCATGCTGGAGGTGCTGACCCGGCGGTACTACGGCAACAAGGGCCTCACCGACGTCCGCACCAGCGAGGTCGAGGGCTGCACGTTCGTCGTCGCCGAGCGGACGGACTCGTGCGTGGTCTCCTCCGCGGTGAGCTTCGACGCGCTGGGCAGCGCGCTGCGCGGCCTCACCGAGCTGGCGAGCGGCCACGACGCCATCGACGTCGACATCTACCTGGCCTGGGAGAACCAGCCGGCGGACTTCGACGCGATGGCGGCGGCACTGCACGAGGTCGTCAGCGCGCACCCGCTGCCGAACCAGGTCCGCAGGCTGACCACCACCGTCGCGGGTCGCAGCGGCGCGGTGATGCACCACCACTTCACGTTCCGTCCCTCGACCATCGGGATGATCGAGGAACGGCTGATCCGCGGCCTGCACCCGTACATCGCGCAGCGGATGCAGATGGAGCGGCTGAGCAAGTTCGACCTCACCCGGCTGCCGTCGTCGGACGAGGAGGTCTACCTCTTCCAGTGCGTGGCGCGGGAGAACCCGTCGGACGACCGCCTCGTCGCGTTCGCACAGGTGCGCGACCTGGCCGAGCTGCGCGAGCACGACGGCCGGCTGGTCGCGCTGCCGACGGCCGAGGACGTCCTCGCCACCTGCCTCGACTCGATCCGCCGCGCGCAGTCGCGACGGCCGTCGAAGAAGCGCTTCAGCACCAACCGGATCGTGGTCTACGTCTGGCCGCCGAGCGACCTCACCCGCGCGGAGCTGAAGATGATCGCCCGGCGCGTGCTGCCGACGACCGCGGGCGCCGGGCTGGAGGAGATCCTGTTCATCGCGCGCCAGCGCGACCGGCGGACCGGCGAACTGAGCAAGATCGCCGTACGCATCGCCTTCGACGCCACCGGCGGCACCGAGCTGACCGTCGGCGAGCCGTCGGACGAGCCGGTCGAGCCACTCGACGACTACCGGCAGAAGGTGCTGCGCGCGAGCAGCCGCAACGCGGTGTACCCGTACGAGCTGACCGGCCTGCTCGGCAACTTCGTCGAGTACGACCTCGACGACGACCACGCGCTGGTGCCGGTCGACCGGCCGAAGGGGCGCAACAGCGCGGCGATCGTCGCGGGCGTGGTGACCACGCCGACCCGGCGGCACCCGCAGGGCGTCACCAGGGTCGTGCTGCTCGGCGACCCGACGAAGGCGCTCGGCGCGCTGTCGGAGCCGGAGTGCCGCCGCGTGATCGCCGCGCTCGACCTGGCCGAGCGGATGCAGGTGCCCCTGGAGTGGTACGCGCTCTCCGCGGGCGCCCGGATCTCGATGGAGTCGGGCACGGAGAACATGGACTGGGTGGCCGCGGCGCTCAAGCGGATCGTCGAGTTCACCCAGGACGGCGGCGAGATCAACATCGTGGTCGCGGGCATCACCGTCGGTGCGCAGCCGTACTGGAACGCCGAGGCGACGATGCTGATGCACACCAAGGGCGTCCTGGTGATGACGCCGGACTCGGCGATGGTGCTCACCGGCAAGCAGTCGCTCGACTTCTCCGGCGGGGTGTCGGCCGAGGACAACTTCGGCATCGGCGGCTACGACCGGGTGATGGGCCCCAACGGGCAGGCGCAGTACTGGGCGCCGAACCTGACCGCCGCGCGGGACGTGCTGATGGCGCACTACGAGCACACGTACGTCGCACCCGGCGAGGAGGGACCGCGGCGGGCCAGGACGACCGACCCCGTCGACCGCGACATCTCCGACTTCCCGCACGTCGTGGTGGGCAGCGACTTCACCACCGTCGGCGAGATCTTCTCCGCCGAGGCCAACCCGGACCGCAAGAAGCCGTTCGACATCCGGACCGTGATGCGGGCGCTCTCCGACCAGGACCACCCGGTGCTGGAGCGCTGGGCGGGCATGGCCGACGCGGAGACCGTGGCGGTGCAGGACGTGCATCTCGGCGGCATGCCGGTGTGCCTGATCGGCATCGAGTCACGGGCGGTGCCGCGGCGCGGGTTCCCGCCCACCGACGGCCCGGACACCTACACCGCGGGCACGCTGTTCCCGCGGTCGTCGAAGAAGGCCGCGCGGGCGATCAACGCGGCCAGCGGCAACCGGCCGCTGGTGGTGCTGGCGAACCTGTCGGGCTTCGACGGCTCGCCGGAGTCGATGCGGAAGCTGCAGCTGGAGTACGGCGCCGAGATCGGCCGCGCGATCGTGAACTTCCGCGGGCCCATCGTGTTCTGCGTGATCTCGCGGTACCACGGTGGCGCGTTCGTGGTCTTCTCGAAGGCGCTGAACCCGAACATGACCGTGCTCGCGCTGGAAGGCTCGTTCGCCTCGGTGCTCGGCGGCGCCCCCGCCGCCGCGGTGGTGTTCTCCGGCGACGTCAACGCCCGTACCGCGGCCGACCCTCGCGTGCGGGAGCTGGAGGCCCGCGTCGCGGCCGCCTCCGGCACGGACCGGGCGGCGTTGACCGCGGAGCTCGACGAGCTGCGCTCGTCGGTGCGCGTGGAGAAGCTCGGCGAGGTGGCCGCGGAGTTCGACCGGGTGCACAACATCCAGCGCGCGGTCGAGGTCGGCTCCGTCGACGCCGTCGTCCGCGCGGCGGAACTGCGCCCGCGCATCATCGAGGCCATCGAGGCCCGCCTGCGCTGACGGTGGCGCGCCACGGCGAGGACCTCGCCGTGGCGCCGCACGCCGGCCTGCTCGAACGCCGGGCGCCCGCACCGGTACGGACGCGGGACGCGTCCGTACCGGTGCGGGCGCCTTTCGCGTCGCGTCTCACCGGCGGCGCACGGCGGTACCGGGGGGTGCGCCGAGCGGCACCTGGCCTCGACGTCCCCCCGGCGATCCGCCTGGGATGCGACCGACCGGCGCCAGATGAACACGGCATGTACGGTGCCTTACACGCCCGTGACCAAATGATGTCTATCCTTCGATGGCGTTGGTAGGGTGCTGCGGTGCCTCCCCCTTCCACCGTCGGCGCGCCACCGGGCGACCGCTCCCTGACCCCCGTGTCCGCGCCCTCCACCGCCCGACAGGTCCGGCGCGCACGCTTCGGCGAAACCGGTCTCGCCTGGCTGATGCTGCTGCCCTCGGTGGCGGTCTTCGCCCTGTTCGTGTTCTGGCCGCTCGGGCGGACGCTGTACCTGTCGGTGCACGGCAACGACATCTTCGGCGCCGCGTCCGAGTACGTCGGCGCGGCGCACTACCGGGACATGCTGTCCGCGGAGTTCGGCGGGGTGCTGGCCACGACGGCGCTGTTCACGCTCTTCTCCGTGGTGCCGGCCGTGCTGGGCGCGCTCTTCGTGGTGCTGCTGCTGGAGGCGCGCATCCGTGGCGTACGGGCGCTGCGCACCGCGTTCGCGCTGCCGTTCGCGTTCTCGGTGGCGACCGCGTCGGTCATCTTCGCCGTCATCTACAACCCCGCGATCGGGGTGGCGAACGGCCTGCTCGGCTCGCTGGGGATCGACCGGGTCAACTGGCTCACCGACCCGTCGATCGCGCTGCCCGCCGTCTGCGCCGCGACGGTGTGGATGAACTTCGGCTACAACATCCTCGTGCTCTCCGCCGGGGTCTCGGCGATCTCGCCCGAGGTGGTCGAGGCGGCGCGGCTGGACGGCGCGACCGGCTGGCGGCTGGCGTCGCGGATCACCGTGCCGCTGCTCTCCCCGCAGCTGTTCTTCCTCGTCGTGGTCTCCACGATCCACGCGTTGCAGAGCTTCGGGCAGATCCACATCCTGACCAAGGGCGGGCCGGACCAGGCCACGACGACGCTGGTCTACTCGATCTACGAGAAGGCGTTCGCCTTCGGCGCCTCCGACTTCGGCGCGGCCAGCGCGCAGGCCGTCGTGCTGCTGGTCATCATGCTCGGCTGCACGGCCGTCCAATTCGGCGTCCTCGAACGGCGGGTCCACTACCGATGAAAAAGCTCAACCTCGGGCGGGCCGCCGTCTACCTCGTGCTCGGCCTGGCCGCGATCCCCGTGCTGTTCCCGGTCTACTACGGCTTCGTCGGCGCCGTGATGGGCCCCGGCGACCTGGCGACCTACCCGCCCGCGCTGGTGCCGAGCGCGCTGCACTGGCAGAACGTCACCGACGTGTTCCGATCGGTGCCACTGGGCCGCTTCTACGCGAACTCCGCCGTGCAGGCCGGGGTCATCACGGTGGCGCAGGTCGTGACCAGCATCTTCGCCGCGTACGCCTTCGCGTTCCTTCGCCTGCCCGCGAAGGCGGCGACGTTCAGCCTCTTCCTCGCCACCCTCATGGTGCCGTGGGAAGCGATCATCATCCCCAACTACCTGGCCATCTCCGACTGGGGCCTGACGCGGGGCGGGCTGACGTACCTCGGCCTGGTGCTGCCCTTCCTCGCCTCGGCGTTCGGCACGTTCCTGCTGCGCCAGGCGTTCCTGCAGTTCCCCAGCGAGTTGCGCGACGCCGCGGTGATCGACGGGTGCGGCCACTGGCGGCTGCTGTGGCGGGTCATCGTGCCGCTGTCCAAACCCTCCATCGCGGCGGTCGGGGTCTACGTCTTCCTCTCGGCCTGGAACCAGTACTTCTGGCCGCTGATCCTGATCCGCGACACCGAGTTCCAGACGCTGCAGATCGGCATCTCCCAGCTCAACGACGCCGAGGCGGCGCAGCCGGGTCTCGTCCTCGCCGGCGTCGCGCTGTCCCTGCTGCCCACGCTGGCCGTCGTGATCTTCGGCCAGCGCTACATCGTCCGCGGGCTGACCGCCGGGGCGCTGCGTTGAACCATCGAGAAGGAGAACCAATGAGAAGACCTCGGCTCCGCCGGACCGCGGCGGCGTTCGTCGCCGTCGTGGCCGCCGCCGCGCTCACGGCCTGCGGCGACTCCGGGTCCGGCACCGACGGCGGCAGCGGCGCGCTCGACGCGCCCGGCGCCGAGGTGCTGGAGAAGGCCACGGACAAGACCACGATCGAGTTCTGGCACGCGATGAAGGGGGCCAACGCCACCGCCGTCGACCAGCTCGTGGCCGACTTCAACGCCCAGAGCGGGGGCAAGGTCGAGGTCAAGGCGGTCTTCCAGGGCAGCTACGACGAGACGATCGCGAAGTACAAGGCGTCGGTGCAGCAGAAGAGCACGCCGGCCCTGGTGCAGATCTACGACATCGGCAGCCGCTTCATGGTCGACTCCAAGCAGGTCGTGCCGATGCACAAGTTCATCGAGAAGGACGGCTTCAACGCCGGCGACATCGAGCCGAACATCGCCAGCTACTACTCGGTCGACGGCAAGCTGTGGTCGATGCCGTTCAACTCCTCGACGCCCCTGCTCTACCTCAACAAGGAGGCGTTCGAGCGGGCCGGCCTCGACCCGACGAAGCCGCCGAAGGACCTCACCGAGATCGGCGAGCTGGCGAAGAAGCTCACGGTCAAGGACGCCAGCGGCAAGACGGTCCAGTACGGCTTCAACGCCGCCATCTACGGCTGGCTGGTGGAGCAGCTGCTCGCCACCGACGGCAAGGAGTACTGCGACAACGGCAACGGCCGCAAGGGCCTCGCCACCAAGGTGCAGTTCGACCAGGAGACGGCCGTGCGCGTCGCGCAGTGGTGGACGGACCTGGTGAAGGGCGGCTACGCGACGAACACCGGCCGCAAGACCGACGACGCCCAGGCGGCCTTCAAGTCGGGCACGGTCGCCATGCACCTGGAGTCCACCAGCGTGCTGCGCGGCTACGTCGACGCCGCGAAGGGCAAGTTCACCGTGCTCACCGCCCCGTACCCGAAGGTGAGCGCCTCCTCCAAGGGCGGACCGATCATCGGTGGCGCCTCTCTGTGGATCAACGGCGTCGGCCACAGCGACAAGGAGAAGCGGGCCGCCTGGGAGTTCGTGAAGTTCGCCTCCGGCCCGGTCCAGCAGGCCAAGTGGCACACCAGCACCGGGTACGTGCCGATCAACGCCAAGGCGCTCGACGAGCAGATCGACAAGGACTGGATGGCGAAGTTCCCCCAGTTCCGCACCGCCGTCGACCAGCTGCACGCGCTGCCGCCCTCGGTCGCGTCGGCCGGGTGCCTGCTGGGCGTCATGCCGCAGGCCCGCAAGGCGTCCGAGGACGGCCTCGAGGCGGCGATCGTCGGTAGCAAGCCGGCCGACCAGGCCATGAAGGACGCCGCGGCGAGCGTGCAGAGCGCCATCGACAGTTACAACAAGTCGGTCGGCTGAGCACCGCGTCACCCCCGCGCCCTTCCTCGTGATCCGGTAGCCGCGGCGCCGCTACGCGCCGCGCAGGTGCTCCCAGTGCAGAGCCGGCGTCCCGAGATCCGCGACGGCGGCGAGCAGCCCCAGCCGGGCCGCGCGCACCTCGGGCTCGTGGGCCATCACGAACACGTCCTCGAAGAACGCCGTCACCGCCGCGTTCAGCTCGCGGGTGTCGCGGGCGAACGCGGCCAGGTCGGTCACGTCCCCGAGCGACCCGGCGACGGCCTGCAACGCCCCGTGCAGGCGCAGCTCCGCCGGCTCGCGCAGCACCTCGGCGGCGTACGTCGGGGCGGTGCCGGCCGGCACGATGCGGCGGATCCGCTGCATCGTCTCCACCAGCCGCCGGAAGTCCTCGTCGTCCTCGAGCTGCTGCAGCCGGCGCAACAGCGCGTCGACCAGGGCCGGCCGGTCGCTGTGCAGCATGACGGCGCGGGCCCGGTCCACCGGGACGCCCTCCTCCGACAGCGCCTGCTCCAGGCGCCGGCCGAGGAACTCGCCGATCCCGTCGAGCACCGCGTCCGGCACGTCGACCGGCTGCTCTGCCGCGGCGATGCGCAACCCGTCCACGAGCGACAGCGGGAACAGCACCGCAGCGGCCCGGTGCACCGCCTGCAGGCCCAGCGCCGCCCGGCGCAGCGCGTACTGGTCGCTGCTCCCGGTCGGCAGGCCCACCGTCGCGGCGAGGCCGCACAGGTAGTCGAGGCGGTCGGCCAGGGAGAGGATCGCGCCAGCCGGCGTGCCCGGCAGGGCGTCACCCGCGCTGCGCGGAAGCTCCACCTCCAGCAGCGCCTGCGCGACCGGCTCCGGCTTCCCCGCGCCGAGCGCGTACTCGCGGGCCATGACACCGGCCAGGCTGGTCAGCTCGGTCACCATCTGCGAGCCCAGATCGAACTTCACCAGCTCACGGGCCTGGTCGAGGACCGCCCGGTCGGCGGCGTCGAGGTCGACCGCGTCGGCCAGCCGGGCCGCGATGGCACTGATCCGCTCGGCCCGGTCGTGCATCGAGCCGAGCTTGTCGGCGAAGGTCAGCGTCGTCAGCCGGGTCCGCATCTGCTCCGGCGCCACCTCGGAGTCGGCGACGAAGAAGAACGACGCGTCTTCGAACCGGGCGCGCAGCACGCCCTCGTTGCCGGCCCGCACGACGTCCTCGTCGATCGCGCCGTTGGCGATGGTGACGAAGTACGGCTGCAGCCCGCCGTCCTGGTCGCGTACGGGCAGGTAGCGCTGGTGCTTGCGCATGACCGTGGTCAGGATCGCGTGCGGCACACGCAGGTAGTCCACCTCGAACGAGCCCAGCACCGGGGTCGGCGCCTCGACCAGGTAGGCGATCTGGTCGAGCAGGGCGGCCTCACCGTCGACGTCGACGTGACCGCCGACCGAGGCGGCGAGCTTGACCGCGCCCTCGACGATCGTCTCCCTGCGGGCCTGCGTGCTCAGCACGATCCCGGCCGCGGCCAACGTGTCGGTGAACTCCTCGGCGGAGGCGACGTCGAACTGCGGTTGGGCGCTGCCGCGCAGCACCCGGGTCGTGCGGCCGGCGGCCAGCGCGCCGACCGCGAAGGGCACGACCTCGTCGCCCCAGAGGGCGGCGATCCAGCGGATCGGCCGGGTGAACGACAGCTGCGGGTCGGACCAGCGCATGTTCTTCGCCGAGCGCAGCGTCCCGACGGCGGTGGCGAGCGCGCCGGAGAGCGCGGTCAGCACGTCCCGGCCCTGCTCCTTGCGGACGACCGCCAGGTAGGTGACGCCGTCCACGTCGACGCGCTCCAGGGCGTCGACGTCGGTCTTCTGCGACCGCGCGAAGCCGAGGGCGGCGGGGGTGGGCGCCCCGTCGGCGCCGAACGCGGCGGTGAGCCGCGGGCCGCGCACGATCCGCTCGTGGTCCGCCTCGCGGGCGGCCACGTCGTCGACCACGGCGACCAGCCGGCGGGGCGTGGCGTCGACGGCGACGACGCCGTGCTCCAGGCGGGTCGTGGCCAGGGCCTCGGTGACCAGCGTCCGGAGCTGGGCGACGGCCGAGCGGGCCTCGCTCGGCGGCATCTCCTCGACGCCGACCTCCAGGACCAGGCGGCGGGTGCCGGAGCCGGCGGCCGGGGTGAGCGCCGGCGCGGCGGCGGGCGCGGCGGCGGACGCCACGCCCAGCGGGTGCTCCAGCTCGGCCCGGCGCTCGACCCACAGTTCGGCCACGGCGGCGGACATCTTGCGCATGCGGGCGAACTCGGCGGTCCGCTCGGCGGTCGAGATCGCGCCCCGGGCGTCGAGCACGTTGAAGGCGTGGGAGCACTTGAGCACGAAGGTGTGCGCGGGGATCGGCAGCCGCAGGTCGATCATCCGCTGGGCCTCGGCGGCGAAGAGGTCGAGCATCCGGCGGGTCGACTCGACGTCGGCGTCGTCGAGGGCGTAGCGGGACATCTCGTACTCGGCCTGCCCGAACACCTCGCCGTAGGTGACCCCGGGGGCGTAGCGGATCTCCTTGAAGTGGCGGACGCCCTGGAGCGCCATGAGGATGCGCTCGATGCCGTAGGTGATCTCGACGGAGACCGGCTTGAGGTTCACCCCGCCGGCCTGCTGGAAGTAGGTGAACTGGGTGATCTCCAGCCCGTCCAGCCAGACCTCCCAGCCCAGGCCCCAGGCGCCGAGGGCGGGCGAGGCCCAGTTGTCCTCGACGAAGCGGACGTCGTGCTCGTGCACGTCGATGCCGAGCGCCGCCAGGCTGCCGAGGTAGAGCTCCTGGGCGTTGCCCGGCTCCGGCTTGATGATCACCTGGTACTGGGTGTGGCACTGGATGCGGTTCGGGTTCTCGCCGTAGCGCGCGTCGTCGGGACGCACGGACGGCTCGACGTAGGCGACCCGCCAGGGCTCGGGACCGAGGACACGCAGGAACGTGGCAGGGTTGAGCGTTCCGGCGCCCACCTCGGTGTTCATCGGCTGTACGGTCAGGCACCCCTGCCCGATCCAGTACTCGTCGAGGCGGGCAAGCGCGTCCTGCATCGTCAGCACGGGTTACAACTCCATCTCTGCCGCTGGGGGCACCCGGCCGCGACCGTGCGCGGCCCGGGTCTGGGCAGTCTATCGTCCGGGTGATCCGGGACTGACGGGATATTCCCCCCTGGCCAGGCGCCGGCGGTCCGTCTTGCCGTGCGCGGTCAGCGGCATCGCCGCCACCTGCACGAAGCGCGCGGGGATCATGTGCTCGGGCAGCGTGGCCCGCAGCGCCGCGCGCAGTTGGCGGGCGGTGAGTTCCTCGTCGGCCGTGAGGTACGCCGTCAGCGACCGGGCTCCCCCGGCGCCGGTCTCGACCAGCACGGCCACCGACAGCACCCCGGGCAGCCGGCCGAGGTGCTGCTCGACCTCCCCCGGCTCGACCCGGAAGCCGCGGATCTTCACCTGGTCGTCGATCCGGCCGAGGAAGTCCAGGTTCCCGTCGGGCAGCCAGCGCGCCCGGTCCCCCGTCCGGTAGAGACGGTCGCCGGCGCCGAAGCGGTCCGGCACGAAGGCGCGCGCGGTCTGCTCCGGTCGGCGCAGGTAGCCCAGGCTCACCCCGTCCCCGCCGACGAGCAGTTCCCCGGGTACGCCCACCGGCTGCAGGTGACCGTCGAGGTCCACGACGTAGGCGGTGGAGTTGGGGACGGGCGACCCGATGGGCACCCGGGCCGGGTGGGCGCGGTCGACGGGGTACACCGTGGAGAAGGTGGTGTTCTCGGTCGGGCCGTAGCCGTTGACCAGCCGCAGCCCGGGGCAGGCGGCGAGGACCAGGTCGGCGTGGCGGGCCGACAGGGCGTCGCCGCCCACGACCAGCTCGACCAGCGGGCGGAAGACGGTGGCGTCCTGCTCGGCGAGTTGATGGAACAGGGCGGTGCTGATGAAGGCAGTGGTGACCTCCCGGTCCCGCAGCGCGGCGCCGAGCGCGACCGGGTCGAGGACCACGTGGTTCGGCACCAGCACCAGGGCGCCGCCGTTGAGCAGGGCGCCCCAGGTCTCGAAGGTCGTGGCGTCGAACCCGGCCGCGCTGGCCTGCAGCATCCGGGTCGCGGGGGTGAGGGCGACGTAGCGCACGTCGCGCACCAGCCGCACCACGCCCCGGTGGGTGATCAGCGCCCCCTTGGGCACGCCCGTCGTGCCCGAGGTGTACATCACGTAGGCGACGTCCGTGGCCGCGCCCGGCGCGGGCTGCGCGGCGGTCCCCGCTGCCCCGGTCACGTCGATCAGCGTCAGCCCGTCGGGCAGGTCCGTCGCCGGCTCTCCCGCCGTGAGCAGCACCCGCGCGCCGCTGTCCCGGATCAGCAGGTCCCGGCGGGCCGGCGGGTAGGACGGGTCGATCGGCACGTACGCCGCCCCGGCCATCAGCACCCCGAGGATCGCGGCGATCGGCCCGGACGACTTGCCCGCCGACACCGCCACGAGGTCTCCCGGCCCGACGCCCGCCGCCACGAGCCGACCGGCCACCCGGCGGGCGTGGTGGTCCAGCTCCGCGTAGGTCAGGGTGCCCTCCGGGGCCACCACCGCGGGCGAGTCGGGCCGGAGCCGGGCCTGCTCGGCGAAGAGGCCGTGCACGGTGGCGTCGCAGGGATAGGCCCGGGCGGTGTCGTTGAACCGCCCGCGGATCAGCTCCCGTTCGTCCTCGCCGAGCACGTCCAGCTCGCGCAGGCGCAGGTCGGGCCGCTCCAGCACGGCCCGCGCGGCCCGCAGCACGTGCCCGCACGCCCGGGTCGCGAACTCCTCCGTGCCCTCGTCGGCCGTCACCCGGACCACGGTGTCCCCACCCCGCCCGGTCACGGTCAGGTGCAGCCCGCAGCCGGGGGCGTTCGCGGTCAGCTCGCCACCCCGGGCCCCCGCCCAGGCGGACAGGGCCGCCAGGGTGTCGTCGCCGGTGACCGTCAGCGCGGCCGGCTCCCCCGCCACGATCAGGTCGCGGGCGCCTCCGACGTACTTGCGCGCGACGAAGGCGAAGCCGGCGAGCACGGCGGCGGCTCCGACGGCGGCCGGCCGGTTCAGCACGGCGTCGGCCGAGCGTGCGGTGGCAGCGGGGCTCACGGGGTCCTCTCTCGGTGCCGGTGGAGGTGCCCGCCGGGGCCGGTGGTGGTCCCGGCGGCGGGTGGGCCGGCCGAAGGCGCAGGCGGCGCCGGCCTGCCCGGTTGGGCTACGCCGTCGCCCGCAGCTCGGCGGCGAGGATGTCGGCGAAGCCGTCGTCGCGCCAGGGGAAGAAGTGCCCGCCGGGGAACACGGAGACCCGCACCGGCGGCACCACGAGGCTCTGCCAGGCTCGTAGCCCCGCCAGAGCGGCGCCGAAGTCCGCGTTGCCCCCGAACACCGAGACCGGCACGTCCAGCAGCGGCCCGGGGGTGTGCTCGTAGCGGTCGAACAGGGCGACGTCGGCCCGGTAGGCGCGGACCAGCATCGCGACCAGCTCCTGGTCCAGCCGGGCGGCGAACGGGGTGCCGTCCATGGCGAAGACGTGGTCGATCAGCTCGACGTCGTCCAACTCGGCCAGGCGCGTGTGCCGCACGAGCACGTGCGGGGCCACGGAGCCCGAGACGACGAGCCGGCGCGGGCGCGGGCCGTCGCGCCGGACCAGCTCGCGGGTCAGCTCGTAGCCGACCAGCGCGCCGAGGCTGTGGCCGAACAGGTGGAACGGGCGCCCCGCCGACCACGCCCCGATCTCGTCGGCGAGGTCCGTGACGAGCGCGGCCAGGTCGTCGTAGGGCGGCTGGGCGACGCGGCTGAGCCGCCCGGGCAGCTCGACGGCTTCGACGGCGATGTCGTGATTGGCCAGTGTCCGCACCCAGGGCTGGTAGGCCAGGCCGTTGCCGCCCGCGTACGGCAGGCAGACCAGCCGCTCGCCCAGCGCCGGGCCGTGGGCGCCGCCGAGCCGGCCGATACCCACCGACCGGCGCTCGCCCGCGCGCCGTGCCGTCGCGGGGGTGCTCACCCCGCCGACCCGGCGAGGTGCCGCCGCACGTGCTCGGCGTAGCCGCGCACGGTCGGATTGCTGAACACGTCCAGCAGGGACAGGCCGGGGACGTCGAGGCGCTCCCGCACGCGGTGGAACACCATCGCCAACTTCATCGAGTCGCCTCCCACGTCGAAGAACGGGTCGTCGTGGGTGAAGTCGTCGGTGCCGAGCGTCTCCCGCCAGGCCTGCGCGACGACGGCTTCGATGTCGGACAGCTGCATTGGTCACCTTTCACCGCGCACCTCTGCGCGCTCGTCGAGATTCCGGTGATTGTCCTGGACGCGGTCGCCGGCTAGGCGGACGCCCTGACGAGCGCGGCGGAGTCCGCCGGCTCGGCGGTCGGGCCGGAGCGCATCCGGCGTACCGCGGGGACCGACAGGGCGCACCCGACGCTGAGCGCCATGACGGCGGCCGCGGCGTACGCGGCGGCGTCGACGTCGGCGACGGCCACGGCCGGGCCCATCGCGGCCATGCCCAGCGGCACGAAGACGAACGAGGCCAGCTGGTCGTAGGAGGTGACCCGCGACAGCGCGTGCTCGGGCACGTTGCGCTGGACGGTGGAGTCCCACAGGACGCCGAAGACCTCCACCCCGATCGCCCCGACGAAGGCGGCGACCGTGACGATCCCGCACAGCAGCCAGCCGGACAGTCCCGAACCCGACGCGGCGAAGCCCAGGCCCGCGATGAACGGCACCTCGGCCAGCATCAGCAGCATCCCGACCAGCAGCGGCCGGTCCGTTCGCAGCCGGGCCGAGACCAGCCCGCCGACCAGGTAGCCCACGTTGTGCCCGCCGATGATGATCGACCAGCTCAGCGCGCCACCGAGGTGGTCCTGGGCGACGAGCGGCCCGAGCACGGCCAGCGCCCCCATGTAGGCGGCGTTGTAGCAGCAGGCCTGCGTCACCGCCACCCACAGCCAGCGCCGGCCGGCGAACTCCCGCCAGCCCGCGCGCAGTTCGCCGAGGAAGCTCGCCGCGCCACGCAGCCGGCCGCTGATACCCCGGATGCGGCTCATCAGCAACGCGCTCAGCAGGAAGGTGGCCGCGTTCGCCGCGAGGGCCCACCCGGCGCCGATCGTGGCGACCACGACACCGCCCACCATGATGCCGGTCAGCGAGCTGACGTTGTACGACATCCGCAGCACCGCGTTGGCCGGCTGGAGCTGCTCGGCGGGGACGACCTGTGGGATCAGGCCGTACATCGCCGGCAGCACGAACGCGGCGGCGGCGCCGTTGACCGCCGCCGTGGCCAGCAGCACGCCGAAGGTGGCCTGCCCGGCGATCAGCGACGTCGCCGCCACGGCCAGGCTGGCGAACGCCACCAGGTCCGCCCCGATGATCACCCGGCGGCGTTCCAGCCGGTCGGCCACCACCCCGGCGACCAGCGACATGAGAACCTGGGTGAGCTGGCGGGCGGCGAGCAGCAGGCCGAGCTGCGTCGCGCTGCCGGTCAGTTCCAGGACGGCGAAGGCGGTGGCGACCGGCGACAACGCGTTGCCGGCGACCGCCATCGCCCGGGCGCCGAGCAGCCAGCGGAAGTTGGCCGTCCGGAACAGGCCCGGCGGAGCGGCGGCGTCAGGCCCCGGCATCGGCCACCACGATCCGCTCCGCCAGCACCTGCATTTCCTCGATCAGTTCGAGGATCCGCCGCTCGGTGTCGGCCGCCAGGACGAGCATCAGGCACCAGGCCGACGGGTGACCGAAACTGATCCGTTCCCCGACCGTGCGGCCGTAGTGGACGTCGACGATGTGCGGGTGGGCCAGCAGCTCGTCGCGTCCCGGCATCCCGACGATGCGCCCGGCCCGGCTCGGCGTGAGGTTGAGCCACGCCACGTACGCGTGCTCGGGGTCCCGCCAGGGCAGGCCGTCGCGGTCGCCGCCGAGCAGTTCGTGCGCCCAGGCCCGCCGCACGTCCACGCCGAAGCGCGCGCCGACCATCTCGGGGATGTTCGCTCCGCCGACCCGGGTGGCGACCTCGGAGAAGTACAGCTCGTCGGTCTCCGGGTCGTGGAAGAGCTCCAGGTGCGTGGCGCCGTCGCGGATGCCGAGCACGGTGTTGACCCGGTCGTGCAGCTCCCGGACCCGGGCGTAGAAGGCGGCGTGCTCGTCCTCGGGCAGCAGGACGGCGCCGTTGAGCCGCTCGCCCTCCTCCAGGGTCAGTCGCGGGCAGAAGTACCGGCTGACCGCGAAGACCCAGTCCCGGCCGTCGCGCCAGACGGCGTCGACGTGGTACTCGTCGCCGCGCAGGCACCGCTCGGCGATGAGCTGGCGGGCCTTGCCGGCCGTGCTGCTCCGCGCCGCCACGGCGGCGGCGAGCTGCTCGGCGGTGTGCACGCGGCTGGTCGCGATCGTGGCGACGCCGTTGCTGGGCTTGAGGATCAGCGGCAACCCGACCCGCTCGACCACCTCGGCGAGTTGCGCCTCGGTGGCCTGGTCGCGGATGGTGGCGAACTCGGCGGTGGCCACCCCGGCCGCGCGGGCGCGCGTCTTCATCCGCCGCTTGTCGCGCGAGTTCGCCGCGGCCGCGCAGCCGTCGGGGTCGAGCCCCAGTCGCATGCCCAGGTAGCCGGCGCCGTACTTGGCGAGCTCGCTGGTGGTCGCGACCCGGTCGATCTTGACGCCGCCCAGCTCCAGGTCGGCCACGAGGGCCTCCAACTCCTCGATGGAGTCCAGCGAGCCGACCTGGTGGCGGTCCTCGACGGCGGCGGCGATGTCGTCGGGGACGCGGACCCAGCTCACATCCGCCTCGTCGAGCAGCAGCACGATCCGGGCGCCGGCCCCGGCGAGCGCGCGCAGGGCCGTCTCGTCCCACTTGCAGAACAGCACACGCAGCATGACTTCTCCTCAGACGGACGCGGCCGGTACGCCGGCGTGGGGGATGGGATCGCCGAGAGCCACGAGCACGGCCCGGTCGCCCCGGTAGGCCCGCCGGCCGTGCGCCATGCGCCGGTTGTCGACCACGATCGCGTCGCCGACGCGCCAGTCGAGGGCGTACTCGATCTCCCGGCTGCGCTCGACGAGCCGCCGGACCGTCTCGTCGGCGATCGGCTCGCCGTCGCCGTAGGTGCAGCCGCGCGGCAGCGGCCCGGCGAGCGTGGCGCGCAGGTTCGCGCGTACGTCGTCCGGCAGGCAGAACTCGTGCCAGTGCAGGATCTGCGCGATCCAGTACGCGACCCCGTCCTCGGTCCGCAGGGCCGGCCGGGTCGCCCGGGTGCAGAGCACGCCGTCGGTCCACGACACCTCCTCGCCGCGTTCGGCGCAGCGGCGCTCGACCTCGGCCGGGTCGTCGGTGCGGAAGACGGTCTGCCACGGCAGCCCGAGCCCGGGGTAGAAGCGGCGCACGTAGGTCACCCCGGCCGCCTCGAAGCGGGCCCGCTCCTGCGGGGTGAACGCCGACAGGACCCGGGCGCCGTCGACGAACGTGGTCTGCCCACCCGCCTGCGGCACCCGGGCGCAGGCGAAGGAGATGAGCCCGGGCCACGTCCGGTTGAAGCTGTCCTCGTTGTGCCAGAACAGCTCCAGCTCGCTCGGGTACTCCACCGGCGTGACCACCCGGCCCTCGACCAGTTGCCGGGGGTGTTCGGTCGTCGCGTACGCCTCGGCGAACACCGCCCCGGTGGCCGCGGCGAGGGCCGGGGCCGAGGAGACGTCGAAACCGCGCAGCAGGACCGCGCCGTGCCGGCGCAGCCCCTCCCGCCAGGTCTGCTCGTGGGCCCGCAGCCAGTCGGCGGCGGCGCTGCCGGGCTCGTCCGCCCGCACGAGCAGGACGCTCGTGCCGTCGGCGGCCCCGTCGGTGCCGACGGCGGCCGGCGCGGGGCTCAGGTCGACCATGCCGATGCCGACGTCGTCGAAATCCGGCCAGGCGTCCAGCGGCGCCTCGGTGTCTTCCGGGTCCATCTCCTCGTATTCCTTCGAACGGTCGCCTCCCGCGGCGAGGCCGCGGATGTCGGCGACGACCTCATCCAGCAGCGCGGCCGCGGTCGGCCCGTCGCAGCCGTCGGACCGGTGGTGCAGCTCGACGACGGTGGAGTCGGCACCCTGCCAGACCCACAGCGACAGCGGGTCGTGCCGCGACAGGTGCGCGGCGTCGAGCACCTCGACGACCACGCCCGGGGCGGGCTCGACCCGGCGCGCCGGCAGGTCCTGCTGCACCACCTTGACGTCGAAGGGCCGTTCGGCCGGGCGGCCACGCCGGCGCAGCTCGGCGAGCAGCGCGTCGTAGGGCGCGCGACCGTGCTCGACGGCGCCGAGCAGGGCGTCGCCCACCCGGGTGACCGCGCCGGCCACGCCGTCGACGCCGGTCAGGTCCACCGCCACCGGCACCTGGTTGGCGAAGTAGCCGACGTGCGTCTCCGTGCCGGGGGCGTCCCGGTTCGCCACGTCGAGACCCAGCACGAGCCGGTCGGTCCCGGTCCGCCGGGTCAGGGCCCGCGCGAACGCGGCGACGCCGACCGCGAACGGTGTCGTGCCCGCACGGCGGGCGGCCTCGTGGGCGGCGCCGCCCAGCTCGCGTACGCAGCGGCCGTCGGTCGGAGCCTGCGGGCCGGGCAGCGGCAGGGGCAGGGCGTCCGTGCCGGCCAGGGCGTCGGCGACGTACGCCACGTCGGCCCGGGTCGCCTGGTCGCTCTCCCGCGGGGCGAGCCGGGCGACGACGGCGTCGAGGCCGTCGGGCGCGGGCAGCGGCCCGCGCAGGGCGGCGGCGAAGTCCGCCAGCAGCACCCGTCCCGACCAGCCGTCGAACGCGATGTGGTGCACCACCAGCGCCACCAGCACGCCGTGGCCGGGCACGTCGACGAGCGCCGCGCGCACCGGCGGGCGGTCGGCGAGCTCCCAGGGCTGCGCCAGCAGCTCGGACAGGGCCGCCCGGGCCGCCGCCTCGCCGCCCGCGGGGTCGCTCGCGCCGCGCGTCACCACGTCCACCGGCCCCGCGTACGGCACGCGGGTGACCGTGCCGTCCACCAGGCGGTAGACCGAGTGCAGCATCGGGTGGCGGTCGACGACGCGCCGCACCGCGGTCCGTACCGTCCCGGCGTCACCGCCGCGCACGGCGAGCAGGACGGGCATGTTCAGCTCGGCGGAGCCGGTGAGCCGCTGCACCGTCCACAGCCGACGCTGCCCGCGCAGGACCGTGCCGGGGGGCACGTCGGCGGGCCCCGGCCCGGCGGCGCCGACCGCCGGGCGTGCGGCGGCCAGCCAGGCGGCCAGCTCCGCCACCGTACGGTGGGTGAACACGTCCCGCACGCCCACCTCGACGCCCGTGGCCTCCCGCAGCCGGCCGGCCGCCTGCACGGCGCGCAACGAGTGGCCGCCGCTGAGGAAGAAGTCGTCGCGCAGGTCGATCTCGTCGACGCCGAGCACCTGCTGGAACACCTCGGCGACCAGCCGCTCGGCGGGGGTGCCCGGCCGTTCCCGGACGGCCCCGCGCACGGCCGCCAGCGGCACCCGGGCCAGCGCCGCCCGGTCGAGCTTGCCGTTGGTGTTCACCGGCAGGGCCGGCAGGACGGCGTACCGGGTCGGGATCATGTACTGCGGCAGGCGCCGCGCGCACCAGCGGTTGAGGGCGACCAGGTCCGGGCCGCCGTCGCCGTCGGCGACCACGTACGCCGCCAGCTCGACGTCGTCGCCGTCCCCGCCGCCGGGGACCACCCCGGCGGCGGCTTCCCGGATGCCCTCGGCCGAGGCGAGGACGCTCTCGATCTCGCCCAGCTCGACCCGGTAACCGCGCAGCTTGGTGTAGCTGCCGGTCCGGCCGGTGTAGACGAGCCCGACGTCGGCGCGGTCACGGACGAGATCGCCGGTGCGGTACATCCGGGCCCCCGGCTCGTCGCCGAACGGGTCGGGCACGAACCGCTCGGCAGTCAGGCGCGGCTGGCCGGCGTACCCGTCGGCCACGGCCGGACCGGCGAGGAAGAGTTCACCGACCGCGCCTGGCACCGCCGGGCGGCCCTCCTCGTCGAGCACGTGCGTGCGGTAGCGGGGCAACGCCCCGCCGATCGGCGCGTCGCCGCCACGGTAGGGCTCCCCGAAGTCGTGGCAGGTCGCCCAGAACGTGGCCTCGGTCGGCCCGTAGTAGTTCCAGACGTGCACGCCGGCCCGGTCGAAGCGGTCCACGTCGGCCGGAGTCATGCTGTCACCGCCGGTGATGGCGCGGAAGCCGGCCGGCGGCCGCCAGCCCTCGCGCAGCAGCAGCCGCCACCGCTGCGGGGTGGTCTGCATGACGCTGGCCCGGTGCCGGGCGAGGAACCGGGCCAGCGCCGCGGCGTCGGTCTCGTGCTCCTCGCCGGCCAGGGCGAGGGTGGCGCCGCGCAGGAGCGCGCAGAAGATGTCGGCGACGGCGATGTCCCAGCCGAACGGGCTGATGCCGCACAGCACGTCCCCGACGGCCAGGCCGACCGGGGCGGCGACCCCGTGCGCGCCGGCCACGGCGGCACGGTGCGAGACCACGACCCCCTTGGGCCGCCCCGACGAGCCGGACGTGAAGCTCACGTACGCCGGGGCGGTGGGCGGCGGGTCGGCCCACGCCACGCCGCCGGGCGACACGAGCGACGCGGAGGACATCCGGGCGACGGTGAGCGCCGCGGCGGTGGCGTCGGTGCCGTGGTCGGTGACGAGCAGCGTCAGCCCGGCGTCGTCGACCATGTCCTGCAACCTCGACGGCGGCGAGCCCGCGTCGAGGTGGGCGAACGCCGCCCCGGCCCGCAGCACGCCCAGCGACGCGACGACGGCCGCGGCGCTGCGCCCGTGCAGGACGCCGACCCGGTCCCCCGCCTGGACGCCCGCCGACGCGAGCGCGCCGGCCGCCGACTCCGCCGCCGCCCACAGCTCGGCGTAGCTCAGCGTCGTGACGCCGTCGGTGAGCGCGACCTGGTCGGGGTAGCGGTCCGCCATCTGCCGCAGGCCGGCGACCACGCTGTCCGGCAGCGCCGGGTAGGGGCGGGCCGGGGCGCAGGCGGGGTGCCGGCCGGCCGGCTCGGCGGCCGGTCCGCCGCCGGTCAGCTCGACCGCGGCGGCGACGACGGCGTCGGCGAGTCGCCGTACGCCCGCCTCCTCGTAGCGGTCCGACTGGTAGCGCAGGACGAGGACGGTGCGGCCGTCCCGCTCGGCGGCGACGACCGTCAGCGGGACGGAGTCCAGCGGGCGTGGCAGGTGCACGGAGCGCCAGCGGGCGTCGCCGGCCCGTACCTCGACGCCGTCGCAGGTCTCGAACAGGGCGAGCTCGGGCCACGGGGTGCCCTGCGCGCTGTTGAACACGAAGATCGTCTCGAAGGAGGGGGCGACGGTGGTGACCGGGTGCTCCGGTGCCGCACGCAGCCGCTCGGCGACCTGCCGGACGGTGTCGACGTGGTCGGCGTGCCGCTCGACCTCGACCGGCACGTGCCGCATCGCCATGCCGACCGTCCCGCTGAACCGGCGGTCGGGTCGCCCGCTCTCCGGTACGCCGACGGTCACCCGGTCCCGGCCGGAGATCCGGTGCAGCGCGACGGCGTACGCCGTCAGGAGGACCGCGAACGGGGTGACCCGCTCGGCGGCGGCCGTGGCGCGCACGGCGCGCGTGGTCGCGGCCGGCAGCTCGACGCGGACCTCGCGGGACGCGGCGGTGGGCCGCTCGACGGCCCGGCGGAAGGGCAGCGGGACCTCGTGCCGCTCGGCCGGACCGGCGGCGGGGACCGGCCGGCGGTGCAGCAGCTCGTAGAAGGACGTGGACTCCGCCGCCGCGCCGGTGAGCAACTCGCCGGCGACGACGCCCAGCGCCTGGAAGTCCAGCACGAGGTGCGGGGCGACGAGCAGCACCACGACCCGGTCCGGCCCGCGCCGCACGAGGTGGGCCCGCAGCAGCGGCGGCCCGTCCAGGTCGACGGGTTCGAGGCAGCGGGCGGTGAGCCAGTCCCGCAGCTCCGCCCGGGACCACGCCGTGCCGTCGACCACCGGCACGGTCACCTCCCCCGCCCCGGCCGGGTACGCCGCGACCCGGTCGCCGTCGACGCGGAAGCTCATCCGGAAGGCGTCGTGCCGGGCGACGGTGGCCCGGATCCGGCGGGTCAGCTCGTCGGCGGTGACGCCGTGCGCCTCGCAGGCGATCCAGACGTTGGTGGCGCCCGGGTGCAGCGTCTCGGCCAGCCACATCGCGGCGGGCGTGCCGGTCAGTTCGACGGACGGCGGAAGCGGGCCGGGGCCGCCGGGGTGGGCCGGCGGCGCGTCGTCGCGCCGGGCGGCCACCACGGTCTCGGCGAGCTCGCTGAGGCTGCGGGTGCGCCAGAGCGCGGCGGGGACGAGGCGGCCGCCGGTCGCGTCGTCGAGTTCGGCGAAGATCCGGGTGAGGAAGAGGGAGTCCAGGCCGAGGGCGGTCACCGCCGGGTCGGCCCCGGACGGCACCGGGAAGCCCGCGTCCGCGAGCCGTCGGCGCAGGTACGCGGCGACGCCTTCGGCGTCCGTGGCGTCGCACCGGCCGTCGCCGCGCTCGTCGAGGACGTCGACGAGGTGGCACTCGCCGGCAAGGTAGCGCTCGCGGGCCAGCGCCCGCTGGATCTTGCCGCTGGAGGTGCGGGGCAGGGTGCCCGTCCGGGCGAGCGCCACCACCGCCGGCCGCACGTCGCACTCGGCGAGGACCGCGTCGCGCATCGCGCGCAGCAGTTGCGGCGCCGCCCCGTCCGGCACGGCGCACTCCAGGAGCACCGCCGGCCCGTCGCCGAGTTCGAAGGCGGCGGCCATCCCCGGGGCGAGGTGGTCGGCCGCCCGGCGTGCCGCGGCCTCCACGTCCTGCGGGTAGACGTTGCGGCCCCGGACGATGATCAGGTCCTTGAGCCGGCCGGTCGGGACGAGGCCGCCGTCGCGGGTGAGGAACCCGAGGTCACCGGTGCGCAGGTAGGTGGCGTCGCCGAGCCGGGCGGCGAACCGGCTCGCGGTGGCCTCGGGCGACTGCCAGTAGCCGGCGGTGACGGCGGGGCCACGGACCCAGACCTCGCCGACCCCGCCGGCCGCCACCTCGGCGTGCGTGTGCGGGTCGACGATGCGCACCTCGGCGCCGGGGACCGGCGGGCCGCAGTCGACCGCGGGAGCGGACCCGGCCGGGTCGACGGGTGCGGCCGTGGTCACCCCGGTGCCCGCCCGGGCGCAGCTCACCATCAGCGTCGCCTCGGCCAGGCCGTAGCAGGGCCGCAGCGCCGAGCGGTCGAAGCCGAAGCGGGCGGCGGCGGCGGCGAACCGGTCCATCGTGGGCGCGTGGACGGGCTCGGCGCCGACGAACGCCGTCGACCAGCGCGACAGGTCGAGGTCCCCGTGGTACCTCTCCAGCGCCCGGGCGGCCAGTTCGAACGCGGCGTTGGGCCCGCCGCTGATGGTGGCGCCGGCGCCCGACACGGCGCGCATCCAGGCCAGCGGGTCGCGGGAGAACGTCACCGGGTCCATCAGGTCCATCGGGAAGCCGACGTGCAGCGGGACGAGGATGCCGCCGATCAGACCCATGTCGTGGTACGGCGGCAGCCAGCTGACCCCGCGGGCCCGCCGGTCCAGGCCGAACACCTCGCTCATCTGCGCGAGGTTGGCCAGCAGCGCGCCGTGGGTGACGACGACTCCCTTGGGGTCGCTGGTGGAGCCGGAGGTGTACTGGAGGAAGGCGACGCCCGCGGGGCCGGGACCGCCCGCCGGCTCGGCAGGGGACGCCCCGGTGTGCTCGTCGGGGTCCGTCCACTCCAGCCCGGCGTGGGCGAGCAGCCGGCGGGGGCGGGCCCCGCCCACCGCGAACCGGGTCCGCGCGTCGGCGATGACGGCCCGCAGCCGGTGCGCCCGCTGGCTGTTGGTCGGCGCCGGCGCCGGCACGGCGACCGCGCCGGCGAGGACGCAACCGAGGAACCACTCGACGTAGCGCCGGCCGGGCGCGGCGACGATGAGCACCCGCTCCCCGGCGGCGCCCCGGTCGCGCAGCACGGTGGCCGCCCGGCAGGCGGCGTCGACCAGGTCCGGGTACGACACGGGTGCGACGTCGGTGCCGGTGTTGTCCACGAGGCCGAACGCCGTGCCGGCGTCGTCGCGCCGCGCGGCGAGCAGCTCGACCAGGTCGCGGTGCGCGGTCACCGGACGGACACCTCGGCCGCCGCGTCACGCCCCGACGCCACCGGGCGGTCGAGGTCGTGCGACATCTCCGTGAGCGCCGCGGTGAAACCGTCCCAGAGCAGGCGGACCTCGTCGTCGGTCAGCCAGTCCTCGGCGTACTCGACGCCGGCCACGAGGGCGTCGTCCTCGTGCCAGAGCGTGATGGTCAGCGGGAACTTGGCGTGCGGCTTGTCGACCTCCCACCGCTCGACGGTCACGCCGGGCAGCTGCGGCAGCGTGCCGAGGGACTCGTCGAGTTGCAGGAGCACCCGGACGATCTGCTGCGGCGCGCCGGCCGGCCGGTCCAGAGCGCGGACGACCTGCTCGTAGGGCAGGTCCTGGTGGGCGTACGCGCCCAGCGTCGTCTCCCGCACCCGCGCCAGCAACTCCCGGAACGTCGGATCACCCGACACGTCCGTCCGCAGCACCAACGTGTTCACGAAGAAACCGATCAGGTTCTCGACCTCGGCCCGCGACCGCCCGGAGGCCGCCGTGCCGATGGCGATGTCGTCCTGGCCCGTCACCCGATGCAACGCCGCCGTGAACCCCGCCACCAACACCATGAACAACGTCGCACCCTCACGACCCGCCAA
>NZ_JBPQTK010000029.1:0-56376 GCF_051386315.1 Micromonospora sp. URMC 107 | reverse complement strand
GGTCGGCCGCCGGGGTCCCCCGCCGCCCGCCCGGTTCGGGACGGAGGGGCATCGCTGAATCGTCTACGACATCAGCTCGACAGGGCGCCGAGGAGCGTACCCCCAAGGTCCGATGCCGTAGACGCCTCAGCTCAGAGGGGAGACGAGGGGGAAACGACCCTGGGTCAGGTGGTGGGCCGCAGGCGGCGTTCGATGGTGACGATGGTGCCTTCGGCGGTGGAGACCAGCCGCACGTCGCCGTACGCGTTCATCAGCGTGGCGCCCCGCCCCCGGTCCATGGCCGGGCGGCGGTCCCGCCACGTGCCGAAGTCGCGCACCGAGATCCGTACCGTGTCATCGGCCACCCGCAGCCGTACCCGCACCTCGGGACGGGTCGGGCGTTGGGCGTGCTCGACGGCGTTGTTGACCGCCTCGGAGGCGGCCAGCAGGAGATCGGCCACGGTGTCCGGATCGACGTCCAGGTCCTCCAGCGAGGCCCGCACGTCCCGGCGCATCGCGGCGGCAGAGGTGGGCTTCGAGGGGTACGTCCAGCCCGTGTCCAACGCGGCCAGGTGCTCGGGAGCCGGCCGGCGGCCTCCGTTGTGCGGGTGCGCCCCGTTCCCGCCGACGGACGAACCCTCGTCCGGGGCTGCCGGCGGCCCGTCCACCGGAGCGCCACCCACGGTCGGTGAACCGGCGGAGGCGCCCGCCGCACGGCCGCCCTCGGGGCCGGCCGGCGTCCCCGGCCGCGCACCGCCGCCCTCGGTCGCCGAGTCGGGCGCGTTCTCGCCGAGGCCGTCCGCGTCGGGCGTCGTGCCGCCGAGGCCGCCCGCGCCGGTCGCGTCGGTCGCGGCGGCCGCCGCGTCGCCCCGGAGGTGCCCCCGGGTGTGGGCACCGTGCAGGGTGGCCCGGATCCGGGCGATCAGCTCGGCTGCGGCGAAGGGCTTGACGACGTAGTCGTCGGCGCCCAGGTCAAGCCCTTCCACGCTGGCGTCCCCGCCGGCACGCGCGGAGAGCACCACCACCGGCAGCGTCCGGGTGTCGGCCTGCCCGCGCAGCCGACGGACCAGCTCGAAGCCGTCGACGTCGGGCATCATCACGTCGGTGAGCACCAGGTCGGGCTGTTCCCGGCGGATCGCCTCCAGGGCCTGCCGGCCGTTGCCGACCGTCTCCACCCGCCAGCCCTGCTCGCCCAGCAACCGGGCCAGGTACGCGCGCATGTCGGCGTTGTCGTCGGCGACCAGGATCCGCGCGTGCCGCAGCGCGTCCACGGCACCGTACGTCGGTGTCGGCGGCCCGGCCGGCGCGGACGCCCCCGCCTGCGCCGGGTCGGTCAGCCAGCCGATCGCCTCCTGGACGGCGGCCCGGGTCGCGTCCCCGACCCCGTCCACGGGCGCGGCCGGCCCGCCCGTGCGACCCACGGCGGTCCAGGGCAGCGCCACGGTGAACGTCGTCCCCGTTCCGACCTGGCTCTCCACCCGCACGTCGCCGCCTTCGAGGCGGGCCAGCTCGCGGACCAGGGCGAGCCCGATGCCGGTGCCCTCGTGGCTGCGCGACCGGGCCCCCTGCACCCGGTGGAAGCGTTCGAAGAGCCGTGGCACGTCCTCCTCGGCGATGCCGATGCCCGTGTCGGCGACGGTCAGCCGCACCTCCTCGTCGTCGGCACTCAGCGCGACCCGGATCCGACCCACGAAGGTGTACTTCAGTGCGTTCGACAGCAGGTTGGTGACGATGCGTTCCCAGTTGACCGGGTCGACGGAGACCGCGCGGGGCAGCGGCGGGCAGTCGACCACCAGGCGCAGCCCGGCGCGTTCGACGGCCGCCCGGAAGACGCCGGCCAGCTCGATCGTGAGCCCGGCCAGGTCGACCTCGCGAGCCTGGCTCTGCGCCTGCCCGGCCTCCAGGCTGGAGAAGGTGAGCAGGCTGTTGACCAGGGTGAGCAGCCGGGTGGCGTTGCGCCAGGCGGTGTCGACCCGCTCCCGCTGGGTCGCCGGCAGGGGGTGCTCGTTGTCGTTGAGGGCGTCGGCCAGCGGGCCGAGCATCAGCGTCAGCGGGGTGCGGAACTCGTGGCTGACGTTGGTGAAGAAGCCGGTCTTGACCCGGTCCAGTTCGGCGAGCGCCTCGGCCCGCCGACGTTCCTCCTCGTACGCCCGCGCGTTGCGCACGGCGACGGCCACCTGCTGGGCCAGCAGCGCGTGGAACGCGCGGTAGGCATCGTCCAGCCCCCGGCTCGGGCTCACCCCGACCAGCAGCACCCCGAGGGGCTGGTCCGCCTCGGCGGAGGGCAGCGGCAGGGCGAGGGCGGTACGGAGCGGGTCGCCCCACGGCCCGGCGGGAAGGGCGAGGCGCCGGTCGACGCCGGTCACCTCGGTCGTCGTGCCGGCGGCGGCGCCCGCCAGACCCCACTCGTGCTCCTCGCCCGTTGGTAGCGTGGCGGGCAGGGCGGCGGCCACAGGCTCCCCGCCGACGCAGGCGGCGCGGCGCAGCAGCGCGCCCTCGCGCAGGTAGATCGCGGCGAACGGGACGTCCAGCGGGTGCCCGCCGATGGCCTCGGCGAGCCGGAGGCAGGTGCTCTCGACGTCGACGGTCCGTCCGTCACCACCGACGGAGAGGTCGCGCAGCAGTCGCAGCCGGCGCTCCCCGACGACCTGTTCGGTGACCTCGCTGCACACGGTGAGCACCCCGACCGTGCGTCCCTCGTCGTCGCGGGCGGGGGCGTGCGAGACGCTGAAGTACGCCTCCTCGCGGTAGCCGGCCCGGTCGAGCAGCAGTTGCAGGGCCGGCACCCAGCTGGCGACGCCGGTCGCCATCGCCTCGTCGATCAGGGGGGCCAGCACGTCCCAGCCCTCGGCCAGGGTGACCCGCACGTCGCCGCCGAGCGCGTCGGGGTGCTTGTCGCCGATCAGGGCCGAGTACGCGTCGTTGTAGAGCTGGGTGAAGCGGTCACCCCACAGCAGGAGCATCGGGTAGCGGGAGGAGAGGACCATCCGGACGGCGGCGCGCAGGCTCTGCGGCCAGCCGTCGACCGGGCCGAGCGGGGTGGCGGCCCAGTCCAGGCGCGCCATCAGCCGCCCGGTCTCACCGCCGTCGGCGAACAGGTCCCCCGTGGGTCGCGTCACCCTTGGTCGCACCTCATCGCAGCCCTCACTTCCGGGCCCCGACGACCCTTGCTGGCGTTCCCGCACATCCTGGCACCCGGATTCAGCTGCCCATCCGGCACCCCAGCGGGTCTCTGTACCCAGGTGCCCGCGTCCCCACACCTCGACATGCCAGGTCGGCCTCGACGGGTACGGACGGTCAGTCCCGGCCGGCGGCCCGGCGGCGTAGCAGCTCGACGGCCTCGTCGACCAGGCCGCGTTCGGTGAGCAGCGTCAGCAGCAGCGGAAGGTGCCGCCAGTCTCCGCCGTCGACCGCCTGCCGCAGCAGGTCGACCGCCTCGTCGTGCCGGCCCCGGGCGGCCAGCAGGGCGGCCAGTTCGTCGCGGGCGCGCGGATCACCCTGCTCGGCGGCGACCCGCCAGTACCGTTCGGCCTCGTCGGTGCGGCCCTCCTCGGCGAGCAGCGCGGCGAGCCGGGCGGCGGCGTGCCAGTCGCCGTGCTCGGCGCGGATCCGCAGCTCCCCCGTCCGGCCCCGGTCCGCCAGCAGGTCGACCAGGACGCTGCCCGCCCCGTTCGCGCCGGCCCGGTCGAGGTCACGCAGGTAGCCGGTCGGGTCGGGCACCGCCACCAGCCCGGCGGACTCCGGGCCGAAGAAGCGGCTGCCGCCGAACTCACGCCGGAGCTGGTCATCGAGGTCGTCCGCGAGCGCGATCATGGCCCGCAGGGCCAGCAGCAGGTGGGTGGGCGCGAAGTCCTGCCCGAAGACGGGGATGGACGCCCATACGGTGTCGCCGGTGCAGTAGACGCGCCCGACCACGAGCCCGTTGGTGAGGTCGGAGAGCCGCCGGTACAGGGACTCGGTGGGGTCGACGCCGGTGAGCAGCGGCGAGAACACGTCGACCAGCGGCGGGTCGTCCTGTGCGCGTACGAAGATCATGGCCGACCCGGCGCGGATGCCGACGTCGCCGTCGGCGTCGACCCGCAACTGGTCGGTGGTGACGCCGAGCAGGCCGGCGAGCACCGACCGGACCCGGTGGGTCAGTTTCCCGTCACCGTCGTCCCCGGCGTCGGGGTGGGGGAGCGGACCGGTGGCGCGGGCGGCCACCGGCCGCGCGGCCAGCGCGGCGGCGAGCCGCGTCCGGGTCGGTACGGGAACGGCGGTGGCGGTGGTGGCCGGGCGGGCGGCCAGCGCGGAGACGAACCTGGCCCGCAGGTTCTCACGCCGCGTCATCGTGCTCGCCGCTCGTGCCGTCCCAACCGGGGTCGGTCGGTTGGTCCGTCACCCGGACCTGGTCGAACATCTTGGCGATCACCAGCGGCGCCGCGACCCCGAAGGTGAAGCTGGCGAACGCCGTGGTGGCCAGGCCGCCCGCCCCGGCCGCGGCGGCGAGGCCGGTGCCGGCCACGGTCCTGAGCAGCACCGCGAACACGACGATCGGGGCGTCCCGCCGGTCCCGCCACGGCCACTGCCACCGGCCACCGGACTCGCTGGTCGGGCGCATCATCCCGGAGAGGTTCAGCGCCTCGGCCACCGCGCTGCCGACCAGTCCCCACATCGCGGCCATCCATAGAGACACATCCCTACCGTACTGACCGCCCGCTGCGGCGGTCGCACCAGCCCTCGGCTTCTCCCGGCGGCCACTCCGACGCCACCCCCGACACTAGGGCGCGGGGGCAACGCGACGCCCTCCGACGCTCCGCGGTCCCGTCGTCTCGCCGTCGGCGACGGCTCGTATCCTTTCCGCGAACCTTCGGTGGGCTTTCGAGGATGAAAGGACACGGTGTGAGCAACCGGGCCGAGACGTTGGAGTTCCAGGCCGAGGCGCGTCAGCTGCTCCAGCTGATGGTCCACTCGATCTATTCGAACAAGGACGTCTTCCTGCGTGAACTGATCTCGAACGCCTCGGACGCGCTGGACAAGCTGCGCCTGGCGTCGATGGTCGACAAGGAGCTGGAGGCCGACACCTCCGACCTGCACATCGAGATCGAGGTCGACAAGGCGGCGCGCACGCTGACCGTGCGGGACAACGGCATCGGCATGTCCCGCGACGAGGTGGTCCAGGTGATCGGCACGATCGCCAAGTCGGGGACCGCCGAGCTGCTGCGTAAGCTGCGTGAGTCCTCCGACGCCGGGGCGCGCCAGGAGCTGATCGGCCAGTTCGGGGTGGGCTTCTACGCGGCGTTCATGGTCGCCGACCGGGTGGAGCTGGTGACCCGCCGGGCGGGGGAGAGCGGCGGCACCCGCTGGGAGTCGGCCGGCGAGGGCACGTACTCCGTCGAGTCGGTCGAGCAGGCGCCGCAGGGCACCTCGGTGACCCTGCACCTCAAGCCGGCCGACGACGAGGACAACCTGCACGACTACACCGCCGAGTGGACGATCCGGGAGATCGTCAAGCGGTACTCGGACTTCATCGCCTGGCCGATCCGGATGACCGTCGAGCGTCCCGGCGAGGGCGACCAGACCAGCACCGAGACCCAGACGCTCAACTCGATGAAGGCGCTCTGGGCCCGGTCGCGCGACGAGGTCGACGAGGCCGAGTACAAGGAGTTCTACAAGCACGTCAGCCACGACTGGGCCGACCCGCTGGACATCGTGCACATGAGGGGCGAGGGGACCTTCGAGTACGAGGCCCTGCTGTTCATCCCGTCGCACGCGCCACTGGACCTCTTCGCTCCGCAGGGTCGCCGCGGCGTGCAGCTCTACGTCAAGCGCGTCTTCATCATGGACGACTGCGAAGCGCTCGTGCCGAACTACCTGCGCTTCGTCAAGGGCGTCGTGGACGCGCACGACCTGTCGCTGAACATCTCGCGGGAGATCCTCCAGCAGGACCGGCAGATCCAGGTCGTCCGCCGCCGGCTGGTCAAGAAGATCCTGGCCACCGTCAAGGACATGAAGGTCAACCACGCCGAGCGCTACCGGACCTTCTGGACCGAGTTCGGGGCCGCGGTCAAGGAGGGCCTGATCGACGACACGGAGAACCGGGACACCCTCCTGGAGATCCTGTCGGTCGCCTCCACCCACGACCCGGCCGAGCCGACCGACCTGGCCGGCTACGTCGGCCGGATGAAGGACGGGCAGAGCGACATCTACTACGCCACCGGCGACTCGCGCACGATGATCGAGAACTCGCCGCACATGGAGGCGTTCCGCGCCAAGGGCTACGAGGTGCTGCTGCTCACCGACCCGGTCGACGAGGTGTGGATCGAGCGCGTCGGCCAGTACGACGGCAGGACGCTGCGCTCGATCGCCAAGGGCCAGGTGGACCTGGACACCGAGGAGGAGAAGAAGGAGGCCGAGGCGGAGCGCGAGCAGCAGCGCAAGGACTTCGCCGACCTGCTCACCTGGATGGGCACCACCCTCGCCGACTCCGTCAAGGAGGTCCGCCTCTCCTCCCGGCTGACCACCTCGCCCGCCTGCGTCGTCGGCGACGCCCACGACATCACTCCGACGCTGGAGAAGATGTACCGGGCAATGGGGCACGAGGTGCCGGCGGTGAAGCGGATCCTGGAGCTCAACCCCGGGCACCCGTTGGTCACCGGCCTGCGCAAGGCGCACGAGCAGGGCGGCGACGAGGAGTTGCTGAAGGAGACCGCCGAGCTGCTCCACGGCCTGGCGCTGCTCGCCGAGGGCGGGGAACTGGCCGACCCGTCCCGGTTCACCCGCATCCTCGCCGACCGGCTCGCCCGTACCCTCTGACACCACGCCCGGGCCGGCCGGTGCAGTGCCGCCGGCCGGCCCGGGGCCGTTACCCGGACGCCGCCGCTTCCCGCCGGGGAACCTCCTTTTGGAGACGGGGCGGCCGCTCCCGCGACGCCGCGCGGGCCCGCTCCGCGTGCGGCGGCCGAATGCGGATCGGCTTTTCCTGGCGGCGTCCCCCGTCGATCGCGTACTGCCTTTCGCGCTGTCGCCGCGGGACACGCGGGACGGTGGGACCGGCGAGTGCCCGGTGCCGGCCGCCGCGTCGTCTACCCTGTTCATCGCCGCTACCAGCGGGCAGGAAACGTTCCGCAACTTGCAGGACGACGTGCTGCGCGCACGATCCGACGGCGTGGAAATCGCACCTCAATTCATTGAAGAACGCCGATATTGACTTGCCCCCGGAATCGGCGCACCGTGAAGGCGTGCGGCGACAACCGGATTCCCGGGAGTCGTTCGGCAGTTCCGTTCGTGGCCATGGCACCCCCCGGGAGGCGCTCATGCGATTGGATCCGTTCGTGGGGGCGTATCTCGTCGATCCGGCGCAGGTGTGGCGGCGGCTGCTCGACGAACCGGACAGGGCGCACCACGACCCGGACCTCGGGCTCTGGCTGATCACCCGGCACGCCGACGTCCGCCGCGCGCTGAGCGACGCGCAGACCTTCGGCAACGCCCTCACCCTCGCGCCGATCTACGACGTCTGCCCCGAGGCGATGGAGATCATCGCGCGCATCGACGCGCCGCCCACCACCGCCGCCGCGGACCCCCCGGTGCACCCCCGGACCCGCCGGGCCCTGCGGGTGACGTTCGCCAACACCCCCGAGCGCGTCGAGCACCGGTACGGCGCGATCGTCCGGCGCCGGGTCGACGAACTGGTGTCCCGGCTCGTCGCCCGCCCCGGTGGGCGGGCGGACCTCGTCGGCGAGTTCACCACCGAACTGCCCCTGCTGGTGCTGCTCGACATCCTCGGCGTGCCGGAGGAGGACGTCGGGCGGGTCAGGGCGTGGGGGGACGGCCAGATCGCCCTGATCTGGGGGCGGCCGGACCCGGCCGAACAGGTGCGGCTCGCGCGGGACCTGTGGGAGTTCTGGCGCTACTGCGAGCAGCTGGTCCGCGCGCGACTCGTCGCCGGCCCGTCCGGCGACGACTACGTCAGCCAACTGCTGGCGTACCGCGACGGTGACGACGAGGTGCTCACGGTGGCCGAGGTGTCGAGCATCGTGTTCAACCTGCTGGTCGCCGGGCACGAGACCACGGCCGGGTTGCTCGCCCACGCGCTGGACCAGGCGCTGTCGGACCCGGGCAGGTGGCGCGAGCTCCGCGAGGACCCCCGGCGGATCCCCGCGTTCCTGACCGAGACGCTGCGTTTCGCTCCCGCCATCGACGGTTGGCTGCGGGTGACCCGCCGAGCGGTGACCCTCGACGACGTCACCATTCCGGCGGGTGCGCGCTGCCTGCTGCTGATCGGCGCCGCGAACCGGGATCCGGCGGTGTTCGCCCGTCCGGAACGATTCGATCCGCACCGGACCGACGCGGACGGGCACCTGTCGTTCGGGCACGGACCGCACTTCTGCATCGGTGCGGCGCTGGCGCGGCTGGAGGCGCGGGTGGCACTGACCCGACTCGGCCAGGCGGTTCCCGGCCTGCGCCTGGCTGCCGGCCACCGCCGTTCGTACAAGGCCAACGTCGCCTTCCGGGCGCACCGCAGCCTGCCGGTGGTCGTCGACGCGACGGTGCCGTCCGGGGGGCCGGCGGCGGCCGTCGCCGGGTGACCGGTGACTACCGTCCGAAGTCACGTCTTCACACCCGTCGGGTCATGGGTTAAGAATTGTCCCCTGCGAATACCCATTCGTCGCCCAATGTCGATTGATGCCGATGCCGATGCCGGCCGGTCGGCGTCGTGAAGGTGAACCCATGGATCGCACGCCCCCGCCGAGCGCCAACGGCTCCGGTGCCATCCACCGGTTCCGCTCCGAACTGCGCGCCTGGCGTACCCGGCAGGGACTGACCCAGCGGGCGCTGGCGGAGCGGGTGCGGTTCAGCCGCGAGACGGTCGCGGCGGTCGAGTCCGGCCGCCGGTTCGGCAGCCACGAGTTCGCCGTCCGCTGCGACGAGGTGCTCGGCACCGGCGGCTGCCTGGCGGCGCTGTGGCCACAGGTCGCGGCGGAGCAGTTGGCGGCGGACGGTCGCCGCGGCCCCCGATCCGCGGCGGCGGCAGGGCTCGACCCGGTCCCCGCGCCGCCGTTCGCCCGGCGCGACGCGCGCGATCCGGAGGCGGTGGTGGCCGCGATCGACGAGCTGCGGGAGTTGATCGGCCAGGTGCTTGGCGGGCCACCGGAGGCGGATCTCCCGCCGCATCCCTCGGGCGGGCGGTCCGGGCACCCCTGACCTGCGCGGGCCGGGACCGCGGGGCCGGCCCGGCGCCGCTGACGCCGGGTACAGATGCCGGTACGGGCCGTTTGTACCACCGCGAGGGCTGGTCTGCGGGCGCGGGTTCCGGCGGAATGAGACGTGCAAATGGCAAGGTGCGCATTGGCCGTCTTGGATTAGTTGCGGGAGTCGATCTTGGCGTCGAGCACGAGGTCCCACGCGGCCCGACCCTACCCGACCGGTCGCCGCGGCTGGCGGATCGCCACCCGGATGCGCCTCATCGTGGCGGCCCCGTTGGTCGCCGTGATGGGATTCGCCGGCCTCGCGCTGACCGAGAGCGTCCGCCAGACGACCCGCGCGAGCGACCTCGGACTCCTGGCGCACCTCGGCGCCGACGCGGGCGACCTGGCCCACCGGCTGCAACGCGAGCGCGTCGTCGCCGCCGACCTGCTCAGCCGGGGCACGGCCGAGCAGCAGGAAGCCTTCGCGGACGCCACCAGCAGCACCGACGACGCCGTTGCCCGCTACCGCCGGCAGCGGGCCCTGGCACCCTCCGGACCCGCCGCCAGTCGGACCGCGCTGCAGCGGATCGACCTGGCGCTGGAGGGTTTGCCGCCGCTGCGCGCGCAGGTGCGCACGGCGGCGCACGCCTCGGTGTCGGCGATGACCTTCAGCTACCGGATCGTGATCGCCGACCTGCTCAGCCTCCGCGAGAGCGTCACCCTCGGGGCGGTCAACGCCCGGATCACCGACGGCATGCGCGCCTCGGCGGCGCTGTCGAAGGCGGCCGAGGCGGCCGGCCAGCAGCAGGTCGCCGTCCTTCGCGCGGTCGCGGCCGACCAGTTGACCCCCGCCATGCAGCAGGACATCACGGCTGCCCGGTCCGGCTTCACCGAGTCCAGCCTGTCCTTCCTGGCGCTCGCCCGGCCCGCCTGGCGGGGCTGGTGGGAGCAGGCCGGCAGCGGCGGGGACGCCCTGCTGCTCCAACGGTTGCAGGACGAGGTGTCGAGGACCCGGGCGGGCAGCCGGCTGCGGCTGGACCTCGGCGCCTGGGTCGCCGCGACCCAGCAGTGGTCCATCCGCCTGGCCGAGCTGCGCCAACGCGTCGACGCGGCGGTGCTCGACGACATCCGGTCCGCCCACGCCGACCAGCGGCGGCGCACGGCCGTGGAGGCGGCCGCCGTGGTGCTGGCGCTGCTGCTCACGGCCCTGGTCACTTGGGCGGTGGCCCGGCAGATCACGCGGCGGCTACGTCGGCTGCGCGACGCGGCGAACGCCGTCGCGTTCGAACGGCTGCCGCAGGTGGTGGCCCGGCTCCAGCATCCGGACAGCTCGTCGGTCGACCCGGACGAGTTGGCCCGCCGGCAGTCCGCGGAGGCCCTGGAGCCGTCCAGCGGCGACGAGATCGGCGAGGTGGGGGAGGCGTTCGCCGCCGTGCACCGGGCGGCCGTGCGTACGGCGGCCGAGCAGGCGGTCATGCGGGCCAACACGGCCGACATCTTCATCCACCTCAGCCGCCGGGAGCAGCGGTTGGTCGACGCGGTGCTGGCGCAGGTCGACAAGGTGGAGCGGGACGAGACCGACCCCGAGCGGCTGGACCAGCTGTACACGCTGGACAACCTGGCCACCCGGATGGGGCGCATCAACGCCAGCCTGCTGGTGCTCGGCGGGGTGGGGGTGGGACGGGTGCGCCAGCACGACGTGCCACTGCAACAGGTGCTCCAGGCCGCGCAGAGCCAGATCGAGCACTACGCCCGGATCCGGCTCGGCATGGTCGACGGTGACGTCGCCGTCGCGGCCGACGCCGTCGACGAGGTCGTGCACCTGCTGGCCGAGCTGATGGACAACGCCACCGGCTACTCCCCGCCGGGCACCGAGGCGTGGGTGACCGGCCGCAGCCTCGGCGACCGGGTGATCGTCCAGGTCAGCGACGAGGGCGTGGGGCTGTCCCCGCAGCGGCGCGAACAGCTCAACGACCTGCTGGCCCGCCCGCCCGCCATCGACGTCGCGGCCGTGCGGGCGATGGGGCTGGTCGTCGTGGGACAGCTCGCCGCCCGGCTGGGCGCGGCCGTCCAGCTCCGCCCGGGCCCCCGCCGCGGCACCATCGCCGAGGCGGCGCTGCCCGGGGAGATCATCCGGCCGCTGCCCCCGGAGGAGTTCCTGCTCACGCCCACCAGGCCGTCCCGGCGCGCGGCGCGGACCACCGGGCTGCCGGCGGCGTACCGGGCCGCCCCGGAGCCGTGGGCCGAAGGCCCGGCGCAGCCGTGGGCGGGGCGAACGGCGGCCGACCGGGCACTGCCGGTGGCACCGGTGTTCCGGCCCGCGCCGGCACCGCCCGGGCGAGGTGACCAGCCCACCGAGGAACTCGTCATCTTCGAGGAGGTCAACCACTGGTTCCAGGCCGGCCACGACGACGGTGCGGACGCGAGGCCGTGGGCCAGCCCCGCCGACGACGCCTGGCGCACCGCCGCCCGGGCCGACGCACCCGAGGTCGTCGCCACCACCACCTCCGGCCTGCCCCGGCGCCAGCCGCAGCGGCACCTGGTCCCGGGCGGCGTCACCGTGCCGCAGCAGCGTTCCGCGCACCGCGACCCGACCCAGGTGGCCACCGCCATGGCCGCGTACGCGAGGGGCGTGGCGGGACGCCGGCCCAACCTGATCAACAACTGACCCGACAGGGAGAGCACGTGACCGACCAACAGGATCTCGGCTGGCTGCTGGACGCCTTCGCCGAGCGCGCCAGCGAGGTCAGCCATGCGATCGCGATCTCCAGCGACGGACTGATGGTGGCCGCCACCAGGGGCCTCCCGCCGGACCGGGCGGACCAGCTGGCGGCGACCGGCAGCGGGCTGGTGAGCCTGCTCCGTGGCGCGGCGGCCTTCTTCGACGCCGGCGCGGTGATCTCCAACGTCACCCAGCTCGAGGGCGGCTTCATGTTCTCGATGGCCTTCAACGACGGCGCGTCCCTACTCGTGCTCGCCGACCCGCAGTGCGACGTCGGCAAGGTCTCCTACGAGATGACCGAGCTGGCGAACCGCATCGGCGACGCGCTGACCCCGGCGGCGCGGGCGGCACTGAGCCGCAGCCGCTGACACCCCGGCACTCCACGCCGGAACCCCCATCCCTCCTGGAGAAGACATGTCTCTGACCACCCCCCGGCGCAGCCGTGCCCGCACCGCGGCCCTGCTCGCCCTCGTCCTGCTCGCCGCGACCGCCTGTGCCGACGGCGGGCGCGGCGCCGGCGCCGCCGGATCCATCAAGATCGGCCTGCTGGCGTCGCTGTCCGGCACGTACCAGGCGGTCGGCAAGGAGATCCGCGCCGGCTTCGAGCTCTACCTGGCCACTCACGACGGCAAGCTCGGCGGCCGGCAGGTGGACCTCGTCGTCGCCGACGAGGGCAACGGCGCCGCGACCGCGGTGCCCGCCGCGACGAAACTGCTCAAGCAGGACCGCGTGGCCGCGCTCACCGGGATCGTCGGCGGCGGCTCGGTGGCCGCGGTCTATCCGCTGCTCAACGAGACCAAGGTGCCGTTCGTCGGCTCGAACGGCCGCCCCGAACTCAAGGACGTGTCCAGGATCTGGCACACCTCGTACCTCTCCGACGAGCCGGGGGAGGCGATCGCCCGCCACGTGCGCGACAACGTCGACGGCAGCGTCTACGCCATCGGCCCGGACTACCAGGGCGGCTGGGACGAGCTGCGCGGCTTCACCGACGCGTTCGCCAAGGCCGGCGGCACGCTGGCCAACCCCGACGGCAAGACCACCTTCACCCCGTTCCCGACGACCACCAACTTCACGCCGTACTTCGCCCGGATCAAGGCCTCCGGCGCGGACGCCGTCTACACGTTCTACGCCGGCAGCGCGGCCGTCGACTTCGTCAAGCAGTACGCGCAGTCGGAGATCAGTGACCTGCCGCTCTACGCCGCCGGGTTCCTGACCGAGGGCGGGGTGCTCGACGCCCAAGGCGAGGCCGCCCGGGACGTCTACTCGGTGCTGAACTACTCGCCCGACCTGGACAACGCGGAGAACCGCGCCTTCGTGGCCGCCTGGAAGGCGAAGAACGACGGCTCCCCGACCACGTACGCCATGGCCTCCTACGACGCCGCGGCCGTGCTGGACCGGGCCATCGCGGCGGCCGGCGACGACCCGACCCCGGAGAGCATCAACGCCGCCATCGGCCAGCTCGGCCAGATCGCCAGCCCGCGCGGCACCTGGCAGTTCTCGCCGACCACGCACGCGCCGGTGCAGAAGTGGTACCTGCGTCAGGTGCGCCAGGACGGCCGGGCGCTGTCCAACACCGTCGTGGGTGACCTCGCCACCGTCGGCGGGTGAGCGCCGTGGCGGTCGACACCCGGATCGACCCGTACCTGGTCCCGGCCCTGGACGGGGTGGCCTACGGGCTGCTGGTCTTCGTCGCCGCGGCGGGGCTGGTGCTCTGCTTCGGCGTCGCCGGCATCCTGAACCTGGCGCACGGCACCCTGTACGCCATCGGCGGGTACACCGCCGCCGCGCTGCTCGACGGCGGCTGGGCGAGCCTGGTGCTGGCGCTGGCCGTCGGGACCTTCGCCGCCACCGCGGCCGGCGCGCTGGTCGCCGGGCTGCTGACCCGGGTCGCCGCGCGCAGCCATCTCACCCAGGCGCTGCTGACCTTCGGGGTGGCGCTGGCCGGGGGCAGCCTGCTCGCGGGGGCGTTCGGGCCGGACGACCCGCCGGTGCGCGTGCCGGCGGCGCTGGACGGGTCGGTGGTGGTGGCCGGGCACCGCTACGCGGCGTACCGGCTGGTCTTCATCGTCGTGGCCGCGGTGCTCGCCGGTCTGCTCCACGTCGCGGTGCGTCGCACCCGGGCCGGGATGCTGGTCCGCGCGGCCGTCGACGACGCCGAGATGGTGGCCGTCCTCGGCGTGAACCCGGCCTGGATCCGCGTCGGCGTGCTCGCCACCGCCGGGGCGCTGGCCGGCGTCGCGGGCGTGCTCGGCGCGCCGATCATCGGTCCCGGGCCGGACACCGCCGACGCGGTGCTGCTGCTCTCCCTGGTGGTCGTCGTCCTCGGCGGCCTCGGGTCGATGACCGGCACCCTGCTCGCGGCCCTGGCGGTGGGGCAGATCCAGACCCTCGGGGTGGCGCTCGCCCCGTCGGCCGCACCGTTCCTGCTCTTCGCCGCCATGGCCGCCGTCCTCGCGGTTCGGGCGCGCGGGCTGGCCCCGGCCCGGAGGACGTCGTGAGGGACGAGGCGGTGCGCGCGCTGCGGCGCGGAGTCGCCGCCCTCGTCCTGGTCGGCCTGGTGCTGGCGCCGTGGGCGGTCGACGACTACACCGTGGCGCTGCTGGCCCGTACCCTCGCGCTGGGCCTGGTGGGGGTGAGCGTCGCCCTGCTCACGGGCGTCGCTGGGCTGCCCACCCTCGGGCAGACCGCGCCCTACGCGGCGGGCGCGTACGCGAGCGCGGTCGTCGGCAGCCGACTTTCCGACGTGGCGGTGGTGCACCTGGTCGTGGCCGCGGCGGCCGGGGCGGCGCTGGCCGCGGCGACGATTCCGCTCGTGGTCGCCGCGCGGGGCGTGGTCGTCCTGATGATCACTCTGGCGATCGGCGAGCTCGTGGTGACCGTCCTCGGGCGGTGGCGTTCGGTTACCGGCGGCACCGACGGCCTCGCCGGGGTTCCGCCCGTGCGGCCCCTGTGGGGGCTGCCGGTGCTGGCCACCGACCGGGCGCGCTATCTGTACGCCCTGGTGGTCGTCGCCGTGCTGGTCGGCGCGGTGTGGCTGATCCTGCGCACGCGGGTCGGCCTGCTGCTGCGGGCCGGCCGCGACGACGAGGCGCGGCTGCGGGCCAGCGGCCACCGGGTGCCGGCGCACGTGGCGGCCGTGCACGTGGCCGCGGGGGCGGTCGCGGGCGCCGCGGGCTCCCTGCTGGTGGTCACCCAGCAGTTCATCTCGCCCGCCGACTTCGGCTTCGACACCTCCGCGCTCCTGCTGCTCGGCGTGGTGGTCGGCGGCGCCGCGTCGGTCGGCGGCGCGCTCGTCGGCGCCGCGATCGTCGTCGCCGCCCGGGACTGGCTCTTCGGCGTGCTCCCCGGGCACGCGCCCCTGGTGCTGGGGGTGGCGTTCGTCGTCACCGTCTACCTGCTGCCCGGCGACGGGCACCGGCCGTGGGGCGGGCGGGGACGGCTGCTGCCCGGGCTGCCGGCGCGCCCGCCCGGTCCGGAGCGGCCGGCACCGACGGAGGCACGCGCATGACGCCGCTGCTCTCCGCCCGGGGCGTCACGGTCCGGTACGGGTCGCTGGCCGCGCTGGACGGCGTCGACCTGCGGATCGACCACGGCCAGCGGCACGCCCTGATCGGGCCCAACGGCGCCGGCAAGACCACGTTGCTCGACGTGCTCGGCGGGGCGACCCGGGCGGGCGGCGGCCGCGTGCTGATCGGCGGCCGGGACGTCACCCGGCTCGGCCCGGCCGCCCGCGCCCGGCGGGGTATCGGCCGGATCCACCAGCGCCCCGCCGTGTGGTCGACCCTGACCGCGACCGAGAACGTGGTGGTCGCCGCGCTGCCCCACGCGGTGCGGCCGGGCCGGTGGCGGCCGGGCGCGCGGCGGGGCGCCGCCGAACGTACGGCGGGCGCCTGGCTGGAGCGGCTGGGCCTGCGCGACGTCGGCGGGACTCCCGCCGGTCAGCTCGCCCACGGGCAGCGCCGGCAACTCGAGATCGCCATGGCCCTGGCCGGCCGTCCGCGGCTGCTGCTGCTCGACGAACCGGCCGCCGGGCTGTCCGTCGTCGAGGTCGGCCGGCTGGTGGAGTTCCTGCGGGCCCTGCCGCGCGCCGTCGCGGTGCTGCTGGTCGAGCACCGGCTGGACCTGGTGTACGCGCTCTGCGACCAGGTGACCGTGCTGCGGGACGGCCGGACGGTGGCCACCGGGACGCCGGCCGAGATCCGCGCCTCCGGTCCGGTCCGGCAGGCCTACGCGGAGGGGGTGTCCTGATGCTGCGCACGGAGCGGCTCTGCGCCGGCTACTCCGGCGGGACCGTGCTGCACGAGGTCACCCTCGACGTGGCGGCCGGCACCGTGCAGGCGGTGGTGGGCCGCAACGGCGCCGGCAAGAGCACCCTCGTGCACACCGTCGCCGGGCTGGTGCGGCCCTCCGGGGGGCGGATCGAGGTCGGCGGCGTGCAGGTCGCCGGCCGGCAGCCGCACCGCATCGCCCGGTGCGGGGTCGGCCTCGTCCCGCAGGGCCGGCGGGTCTTCTCCCGGTTGACCGTGGCCGAGCACCTCGCCCTGGCGGCGGTGCCGTGGCGCGCCGCGACGCCCGGGGGCGAGGGGTGGACCGTCGCGCGGATCCTGGAGCTGCTGCCCCGGCTGGCGGCCCGGCTGCGCCACCGCGGCGACCAGCTCTCCGGCGGCGAGCAGCAGATGCTGGCCATCGCCCGGGCCCTGCTCGGCCAGCCCCGGGTGCTGCTGCTGGACGAGCCGTGCGAAGGGCTCGCCCCCGGCCTGGCGGCCAGGGTGCGCGACCTCGTCGGCACCCTGGCCGGCACCGGGCTGGCCGTGCTGCTGGTCGAGCAGCAGCTCCAGCACGCCGTCGAGATCGCGGACCGGATCGCGGTGCTCGAGTACGGCCGGGTGGTCTACGACCGCCCGGCGGACGAGGCCCGGGCCGAGCCGGGCCGGCTGGCGGCGATGCTCAGCGTCGCCGCGGTCGCGGAGCTGCCGGCGCCCCGACCGGTGCCCGGGCTCCGGGCCGATCCCGCACACCTGACCCGACCATCCTCGACAGGAACGAGCGACGATGCCGACAGACATCCGTGACACCGAGTACACCTTCGACAACGCGGCACCGGAGGCGGTGCCCCAGCTGCGGGCGCTGGAGGCGTTCCTGGATCCGATCACGGCGACCCGGCTCGGCGCCCCGGTGCTCGCCCCGGGCGGCGTGTGCTGGGAGATCGGCGCCGGCGGCGGCTCGGTCGCCCGGAGCATGGCCGAGGCGGTCGGCCCGGCGGGGCGCGTGCTGGCGACCGACATCGACACCGCGCACCTCGCCCCCGCGGCCAACCTCGACGTCCGCCGGCACGACGTGCGCAGCGAGCCGCCGCCCGGCGACGCCTTCGACGTGATCCACGCCCGGTTGGTCCTGCTGCACCTGCCGGAGCGGCGGCGCGTGCTGACCGCGCTGGCCGGCGCGCTGGCCCCGGGCGGGTGGCTGGTCGTCGAGGAGTTCGACTGCACCGCGCCGCTGCGCGTACTGGCCGCGCCGAGCGACGACGCGGCGAAGCTCTTCGCCCACGTGACCGACGCGATGCTCGGCGTCCTGCAGAGCCACGGCGCGGATCTGGCCTGGGCGCAGGACGTGCACGGGCACCTCGCGTCGGCGGGACTGGTCGAGGTCGACACGGTCACCCACTCGCAGAGCTGGCCCGGCGGCTCGCTCGGGGCGTCGCTGTACGAGACGAACTCCCGGCAGCTGGAGCCGGAGCTGATCGAGGCGGGGGTGTCGCCCGGCCAGCTGGAGGCGTTCCGCAGGCTCGTGCGGGATCCAGGGTTCGCCGTGCTGTCGTACCAGTTCGTGTCGACCCGGGGCCGGCGGCCGGCGCGACGGTGAGGCCGGGCCGTGCCCGCCGGCCACCCGGGCGGCCGGCGGGGCGTGGAAACCTCGCCGGCCGGGTATTCCCGGCGGCCATGAGCACGAGCAGCACGGCGGGCGACGGACCGGCGGCCGCGGCCCGGGTGGGCACGGTCGCGGTCGTCGCCCACCAGAAGAAGACCCTCGGCGGCGGCCTCGACGCGCTGCGCGCCGAGCTGGCCGGCGCGGTCGAGCAGCTGATCTGGTACGAGGTGCCGAAAAGCCGCAAGGCGCCGAAGAAGGTCCGCAAGGCGCTGCGCAAGGGCGCCGAGCTGGTCTTCGTCTGGGGCGGCGACGGCATGGTGCAGCGCTGCGCCGACGCCCTCGCGGGCTCGGGCACCGCCATGGCCATCGTGCCCGCCGGCACCGCCAACCTCTTCGCCGCCAACCTGGGCATTCCGGAGGACCTGCCCGAGGCCGTCCGGATCGGCCTGCACGGCCGGCGCCGCGCCCTGGACCTGGGCCGGGTCAACGGCGAGCACTTCGCCGTGATGGCCGGCGCCGGCTTCGACGGCGACCTCATCCGTGAGGCCGACCGTACGCTCAAGGGCAAGCTCGGTCGCCTCGCCTACATGTGGACGGGGCTGCGGCACGTCCGCGGCGAACTGGTCCGCACCCGGATCACGGTCGACGGCGCGGACTGGTTCGACGGCGACGCGAGCTGCGTGCTGTTCGGCAACGTCGGCACGATCACCGGCGGCATCCCGGCGTTCGACGACGCCCGGCCTGACGACGGCTGCCTGGAGGTCGGCGTGTCCACCGCCGACGGCGCGGTGGACTGGGCGCGCACCCTGGGCCGGATGGCCGCCGGCCGCTCGGAGGAGTCGCCGTTCGTGCGGATCACCCGGGGCCGCAGGATCAAGGTCCGTCTCGCGGCGCCGCGCACGTACGAGCTGGACGGCGGCGCCCGCGGGGAGACCACCAGGCTCAAGGTGCGGGTGGTGCCCGGCGCGCTCACGGTCTGCTGCCCCGGACCCGTTTCCTGAGCGAGGGGACGGGCCGGCGTCGACGGTTCGTCGGTACCGGCCCGCCCCCGACGGGACCGGTCCTACCGACCGAGGCCCGGGCGCGGCAGGAAGTACGAATCGCCGCGGCCCCGGGCCGCACCCGGTCCCGCTGCGGCGGCGTCAGGTGAGCCGGCCGCCCGACGGGGTGGCCGGCACCAGGCGACGGGTGAGCCACAGCGGCGAGGTGACCGCGTTGCCCATCACCACCGAGTGGGCGCCGGCCGCGAACGCCTGCCCGATCTGTTCGGCGCTGCGGTAGCGCCCCTCGGCGATCACCGGCACCGCCAGCACGTCGGCGAGCCGGGCCAGCAGCGTCAGGTCCGGTCCGTCGGTCGGCGGGCTGGCCGGGGTGTAGCCGGAGAGGGTCGTCGCGACGGCGTCCGCACCGTCGCGCACGGCGGCCACCCCCTCCTCGACGGTGGAGACGTCGGCGAGGATCAGCGCGTCGGTCCGCTCCCGGACCGCCCGGACCGTGTCGGCGAAGCTGCGCCCGTCCGGGCGGGGACGGTCGGTGGCGTCCACGGCGACGATGTGCGCGCCGGCCGCGGCGACATCGAGCGCGTGCGCCGCCGTCGGGGTGATGAACACCCCGTCGACGCCCTGTTTGTGCAGCCCGATGATCGGCACGTCGACGGCGGCGCGGATCGCCCTGATGTCGGCGGTGCCGTTGGCCCGGACGGCCACCGCGCCGCCCCGGACCACCGCCGCGGCCACCCGGGCCTGGACGTACGGGTCGCGCATCGGGTCGTCGGGGTCGTCGAGCACCGGCTGGCAGGAGACCACGAGGCCGCCGGCCAGCTTGTCGAACACGTTCACGCTCTCGTCCTCTCGTCGGTGACCACGGCGGGGACGTCGTCCGCCTGCCGGCCGTGGCCGGGGTGGCCCGCCAGCCGCGCGGCGCCCACGACGACCGCGTCGGCGCCGAGCGCCGCGGGGGACAGGGGCACGTCCGCCCAGGCCGCGGGCAGCTCGGCGGTGAAGGCGGCGCGGGCGCCGGGGAGCAGGGCGTCGGCCGCCCCGCCCGCGACCAGCACCGCCTGCGGATCGAGCAGGGCGACCAGCCCCGCGAGCGCCCGGCCGAGGGCCGTGGCGGCGCGGTCCACCACCTCCCGGGCGGCCGGTTCGCCGGCCGCCGCCCGCTCGGCCACGGCCCGTCCGGTGATCCGGAGGCCGGTCTCCAGGGCGTACGCGGCGGACAGCCCCGTGCCCGAGGCGACGCCCTCCAGGTGCCCGTACCGGCCGCAGCCGCAGCGCAGCCGCTCGGCGCCGGGAGTCGGCAGGTGCCCCACCTCGCCCGCGCCGCCCCGGGCCCCGGTGACGACCCGGCCGTGCTGGAGCATCGCGCCGCCCAGGCCGGTGCCGACCGCGACCAGCAGCAGGTCCCGCCGGTCCCGGCCGGCGCCGACCCAGCCCTCGCCGAGCGCGGCGGCGTTCACGTCGTTGGTGACGCGGACCGGTCGGGCCAGCCGCGCGGCCAACTCGTCGGCGACCGGCGTGCCGGTCCAGCCGGGCAGGCTGTCGGTGGCGTACCGGATGGTGCCGGTGGCGGGGTCGACCGTGCCGGCGGTGCCCACGCCGACCGTGCCGGCAGCGCCCGGATCGAGCAGTTCCCGGGCGAGCCGCGCGGCGGTGTCCAGCACGGCCGCCGGCCCCGACCCGGCGGGGGTGGGCGCCAGGCGACGCCCGAGCACCTTCCCGTCGGCTCCGACCAGCGCCGCCGCCGTCTTGGTGCCGCCGATGTCGAGGCCCACCAGGGGCGCCGGCACCGTCATCCCTTGAGCCCGGTGTGCGCCAGGCCCTCGACGAACTGCTTCTGCGCGATGACGAAGACCACCAGGACCGGCAGCGCGGTCATCGACGCCGCGGCGAGCTGGACGTTCCACATCGGGCCGCCGTAGGCGTCGACGAACTGGGTGAGCGCCTGCGGCAGGGTGAACTTGTCCGGCGAGGAGAGGAACACGATCGGTTCCAGGTAGAGGTTCCAGCTGTGCAGGAAGGTGAAGATGGCGACCGCGCCCAGCGCGGGCCGGGACAGCGGCAGGGCGATCTTCCAGAAGGTGGCGAACCGACCCAGCCCGTCCACCCGGGCCGCCTCCTCCAGCTCGCCGGGGAGGCTGATGAAGAACTGCCGCATGATGAAGGTCGCCAGCACGCTCGGCGCCCCCAGGATCGGCACCAGGATCAGCGGCCAGTGGGTGTCGACCAGGCCCAGCTTGAAGAACATCTGGAACAGCGGCACGATCGTCACCTCGCTCGGGATGAGCAGGCCGGCGAGGATCACCAGGAAGAGCACGTTCTGGCCACGGAAGCGGATCCGGGCGAAGGCGTACCCGGCCAGCGCCGCCACCGCCAGGGTGCCGACGGTCACCACCAGCGCGATGTAGAGGCTGTTCAGGTACTGCTGGCCGAACGGCTGCAACTCGAACACCCGCCGGTACGCGTCCAGCTCCGCGTCGACCGGGATGAGCTTCGGCGGGAAGGCGAAGATGTCCGCCACCGGCTTCAGCGACGAGGTGACCATCCACCAGGTCGGGAAGACGAACGGGACCGCCAGGACCATCAGTACCCCGTAGAGCACCAGCTTGGTCCGGCGCGACAGCTCACGACTCATGGTGGACCCACCTCTTACGCATCTGCCACTGCAGCACGGTGAGCGCGAGCACGATGCCGAACAGGACGATCGACAGGGTGGCGCCGTAGCCGAAGTGGTGGAACTGGAACGCCTGCTGGTAGAGGTAGTAGACGAGGACCGTGGTCGACGTGCCGGGGCCGCCCTGGGTCAGCACCGCGATCTGCGCGAAGACCTGCAACGAGCCGACCACCGTGATGATCGACGTGAGCAGGATGGTCGGGCTGATCATCGGCACGGTGATGCGCCAGAACTGGCGCAGCCGACTCGCCCCGTCCACCTCGGCGGCCTCGTACAGCTCGCCCGGCACGCCCTGGAGCGCGGCCAGGAAGAGCACCATGTTCAGGCCGACGTTCTTGAACACCTGCACCACGACGACCGAGAACATGGCGGTGCCCTCACCGCGCAGCCAGTTCGGCCCGTCCACGCCGACGGTGTCGAGCAGGCCGTTCACGCCGCCGTTGTCCTGTAGCAGGAACCCCCACACGATGGTCCAGGCGACCAGCGAGACGACCACGGGGGAGAAGAAGAGGGTGCGGAACACGATCGTCCCGCGCAGCTTCTGGTTGAGCAGTACGGCGAGCAGCAGGGCCAGGCCGAGGTTGAACACCACCAGCCCGACCGAGAAGAGGCCGGTGGCCCGCAGCACCGAGCCCAGGTTGGTGTCCTCGGCGAGGTTCGCGTAGTTCTCGGTGCCGACGAACTCGAACGTTCCGGCCAGCACGTTCCACTCGTGCAGGCTGTACCAGACCACCAGGATCAGCGGCAGGATCACGAAGACGGCGCTGCCGAGCAGTTGGGGAGCGATGAACAGGTAACCGGTGAGCTGGTCGCGGCGGCGACTGGTCCAGTACGGCCGCGACCGGTCCCGGGTGGGCGGGGCCGAGGTCCCGCCCACCGTCGTGTCCGTCTGGGACATGGTCAGACTGCCCTACTTCGCCAGCAGCGGCTGGATCTTGGTGCAGACACCGTCGAGGACGGCCTTGACGTCCGCGTCCGCCTTCCAGAGCGGGTCGAGCCTGGCGCGCACCTGCTGGCTGAGCTCCGCCTGCCCGGCGTGACTGGGCTTGACCACGCCGTTGGTGATGCCGTCGATGACGACCTTCTGCAACTGCTCGGGCTTCAGCGTCGGGTTCGTCTTGGCCAGCGTCTCCGCGGTGAGCTGCGACTGGCGCGGCGGCGGGAAGAACTGGGCCAGCTTGGCCGAGTTGGTGGGGTTCGTCAGGAAGGCGAGGAAGTCCGCCGCAGCATCGGCGTTCTTGCTCTTCTTCATCACGCCGACGCCGGCCTGGCCGACCACGGAGTAGTTGCCCTTCGGCCCCGCCGGCAGCGGGACCAGGTCCCAGCCGAAGCCGCCCGGCTTCAGCAGCGAGGCGCGCGAGATCTGGGTGACCGTCATGGCCGCGTCACCGGCGAAGAAGTCGGCGGTCGTGCCCGGGCCGGGCAGCGCCTTGCCGGTGAAGATCGCCTTGTGCAGGGTGGTCATCGCCTCGACCATCTCCGGGGCGGCGAATCCGCAGGACTTCCCGTCCTCGCTCCACGCCTGGGCGCCCCAACCCGTCCAGAAGGTCGAGAGGTTGTCCCAGCCCTTGTAGTCGAAGTCGCGGATCACCAGGCCGGCCTTGCCAGTGGCGCCCGCGGTGGCGCCGGCGACCGTCAGCGCGGTGTCCCAGTTCCACTGCCCGGCCGCGACCAGCTCGGCCGGGGTCTTCTGCCCGGCCTTCTTGAGCAGGTCGGTGTTGACGAAGACACCGAACGGCGAGGTGGAGAACGGGTACGCGTACAGCTTGCCCCCGTCCTGCCAGAGCTTGAGCGTGGCCGGGGAGATGTCGTCGTACTGGTAGCCCTCGGTCTTCTTCAGCGTCTCGTCCAGCGGCAGCAGCGCGCCGGAGGAGACGAAGTCGGGGGCCGAGTTCTCGAACACCCAGGCCAGGTCGGGCGCGTTCCCGCCGGCGATCTGCGTGGTCAGCGTGGTGGTGTAGTTCTCGAACGGCAGCGGGTCGAACGTGATCGCCGCGACGTCCGGGTGGGTCTTGCGGTACTCGTCGGCGATCTCGTTGAACAGCTTGAGGTGCGCCTCGTTGGCGGACCAGACGGTCATCCGCAGGCTGGCCGGACCCTTGTTCCCGGCCTCGTCACCGCCACCGCAGGCGGTCAGCGCGAGGACGCCGGCCAGTGTCGCCGCGACACCGCGCACAGCCTTTCCCAATCTCATGATCTTCTCCTCAACGGGGGTGTTCAGTAGCCCGCGATCTCAGGCCAGCGCAGTTCCACGCCGGCTGCCGAGAGGCGGTCCTGGAAGTCGGCCAGCAGGCGGGGGGTGCCGCGGACCGCGCGCGGGGACTCGCCCCGCGCCAGACAGAAGTCGGCGAGCAGGCCGGCGACCTCGCCGACGTTCCACTCGACGGGGTGCAGCCGGTAGCTGCCGTTGGTGATGTGGGTGGTGCCGATGTTCTTGCCCGCCGGCAGCAGGTTCTCGACCCGCTGCGGGATCAGCGCGCCCAGTGGGATCTCGAACGGGCACGAGCCGACGTCGATGTAGTTGTCGCCGCCGGTGGACGGGTGCAGGTCGATGCGGTACATCCCGACGCCGATCGAGTCCGGGTAGGCGACCGCGCCGTGCTCGCCGCGCACGGCCAGCGACAGGTCCTGCTCGACCACCGTGTACTCGGCCCGGATGCGGCGCGACTCCCGGATGTAGGGCGCCTGCGCCAGGCCGTCACGGCTGCCGGTCACGTCGCCGCGCAGGCGCAGGCCGGGGAAACCGGTCCCGCCGTCCGGCCGCGGCGCCTCGGTCTGCATCCAGTAGAGCACCGAGTACGACAGCTCGCGGGCCTTGCTCAGGTGCCACGACGCGTTCGGCACGTCGATGACCGGGCCCTCGAAGTAGTCGATCATCGGCCAGTTCACCAGCGTGATGTCGCTGTCGTACGCGCCGTCGGTGAAGTTGCGCCGGGCGGCGATGCGCCGGAACGTCCAGAGGTTGCCGTCGCCGGGGTTGAGCCGCTGGTCGGCGTTGACGGCCAGCGGGTCGTCGTCCGGGTTGGGGGTGAAGCTGCGCTCGACGATCTCCAGGGTGCGCGGGTGCGGCGACCGCCAGGACAGCAGCCGGTCGCCCCAGAAGTCCGGCTTGTAGTCGCGCCAGAAGTCGTAGTTCGCCGGCCGGTCGATGGTGTGGTCGCCGTCGACGTGGTCGAGGGCGAAGCAGACGGAGACGGCCTGCATGTTCATCGGCTGCGCCTCGGCCGGCGCGCTGGGCTCGCCGGTGTCGGCCTGCGACTCGAAGCCGGTGACGTACTCGGTGCCGGTCAGCGGCAGCAGCTCGCCGGTCTCCGTCGCGTCGAGGACGTACGGCGCGACGAGGTCGATCCGCTCGTCCCGGTCGCGGTGCGCCACGGTCACCCCGACCACCCGGTCCCCGTCGGTCTCGGCGGCGACCGGCCGGTACGGCTGGAGCACCCTCAGCCGGCCGGAGCCGAGGAACGGCGCCAGCATCTGCTCGATGACGGCGACGGCCACCCGGGGCTCGTGGCAGACCCGGCTCACCCAGCCGGCGCCCGGGTTGAGGTCGGTCCAGGCCCGGGACCGCTCGGTGAGCGGGTAGTGCCGGCGGTAGTAGTCGCGGATCCCGGTGCGCAGGGCCCGGTAGCTCGCCGTGGCCCCGAACTGTTCGATCCAGGAGTGCTCGTCCGGCGGGACCGCCTGGCTGGTGAGCTGTCCGCCGAGCCAGTCGAACTCCTCGGTCAGGATGACCGACCGGCCGGCCCGGGCCGCGGCGAGCGCCGCCGCCACCCCGCCCAGCCCGCCCCCGACGACGAGGACGTCCGCACGCATCTGTACCACTTGCTTCCTTCCGGGTTGCACGGTCACCGCTCAGCTGCGGTGGACCGCCGATCAGGGGTGCCGAGGGTGTCGCCCTCGACGAGTTCGCAGGGCAGGAGCCGCTGCTGGACGCCGACGGCGCTGCCGTCGATGACGCTGGCCAGCACCTCGACCGACTGCCGGCCCATCTCCTCGCGGGGGATGCGGAATCCGGTGAACGCGAGGTCGGTGGGAACCGGGACCGTCGGGTCGCCGAGGGTCAGGATCGACAGGTCGCCGGGCACGCTCAGGCCGCGCCGCCGGCTGGCCAGTTCCAGCGCCACGGCGGTGGCGAAGTCCTCGACGAAGGCCACCGTGGTCCGGTCGGCCAGCAGGTCGTCGAGGATGGCCTCGGCGTCCGGGGCGACGGTCGTCAGGTGGCGGGCGCTCTCCGCGGCCGTCGCGGCCTCGACGAAACCGCGCCGCCGGTCCGCCGAGGACTCCGCGCTCAGGTCCGTGTTCAGGTAGGCCAGGCGCCGGTGGCCGCGGGCGAGGGCCAGGCCGACCAACTCGCCCACCGCCGCGGCGTAGTCGGCGCCGACGTACGGCACCGGGCCGCCGGCGTCGTCGCGGCGCCCGACGGCGACGTACGGGAAGCCGTCGCGGTTGAGCCGGTGCAGCTCGGCGGCGTCGATCTCCCGCCCGAGCAGGATGCACCCGTCGGCCAGGCGGAGCCGGTTGTCCTGGTGGAAGATGCGTCGCCGGCCGTCGACCACCGGGGCGCTGGTGAACAGCAGCAGGTCGCAGCCGGCCCGTTCCGCGTACTCCTCGATGCCCAGCAGGAAGGGGTGGAAGAAGTCGCGGCTGCCGCTGGGGAAGGCGGGCTCGTAGGTGAAGACGCCAATGATCCGGTTGAACCGCGCGGCGAGGCGGCGGGCCACGGGATCCGCTGCGTACCCGGTCTCGGCGATGGTCCGCAGCACGCGGTCGCGGGTCTCGGGCGCGATGCGGACGTCGGCGTCGGCCCGGTTGTTGAGCACCAGCGACACGGTCGCCTGACTGACGCCAGCCAGCCGCGCGATGTCACGCTGAGTGACGCGTCGGGGTGTAGAGGGCACAACGGGTCCTTCCGGTGCGGCTAATGCGTATTAGCGCTCGGCGTTGGGGAGGAGCCTGGCGGGCGGACCGGGTGTGTGTCAAGGGGTGGGCGCAGAGATTTCGCGGAGATGAAGTCCCTGGAGTAATGCGGATTAGCTCCTGACGGTCGACTCCGCCCTCACGGGTGGTTGGCCCCCGCCGGGGCCGTCGGGCCGTGGCGCCGGGGCCGGCGGCCGACCCCTTGACAAGACTCGCCCCGGTCGAGCAACATTCGAGAAGCATAGATGGTAATACGTATTAGCAATCGACCCGGGCGGCCCGCTCACCCTCGCGGTGGTCGGCCGTCTCACACAGCGTGACTTCGTGCCGCCCTGCGGCGCGACGCGCGACGTCCACAGTCGTCACCGGCGGAACCCGTCCCACCCCTCAACCGTCCGCCGACGGCCCCGCGCGCCGGCAGCCCGTCCGGGCGGCCGGGTGGCCCCCACCCCCGACAGAGCAGGAACAGCGATGACGAAAGCACCCGTCCGAGTGCCCGTCCGCGCCGCCGTGGCGGCGGCCAGCGCGGGCATGCTGGTCGCCACCGTGGCCGGTGTCGCTCCGGCCGGAGCCGACCCGGCCCTGGACTTCCCGCGCTTCACCTACGCGGGCACCGCGTTCGACAAGAGCGCCCTGACCTACAACCCGACCAACGAGTTCATCTTCCCGAGCGTCATCCGGGCCGCCGACTACTTCCCCAACCCGCTGGGCACCTACTACCTGTACTACGCCCCCCACGAACGGCCCGGCGGGATCGCCCTGGCGTACGCGGACTCGATCGACGGCCCGTGGACCGAGTACCGGGCCAATCCGCTGATCGGCAACACCTGGCTGCCCCACTACTCCACGGTCAGCCACATCTCCTCCCCGCACGCGATCTGGGTCGAGGGGGAGCGCAAGCTGTTCCTCTACTTCCACGGCGAGAACTCGATCACCCGGTACGCCACCTCCGAGGACGGCATCCACTTCGACTACGGCGGGACGGCGATCAGCCGCGACGACAGCACCGGTGGGGAGACCTCCTACGCCCGGGTGTTCGAGCACGCCGTGCCGCGGCTGGGCAGCCGGTACCTGATGCTCTTCATGGACAACCCGACCGCCGCGCCCCCCGGGCCGACCGGGCCGGTGTCCCGGCGGATCCGCTGGGCGGTCTCCCCGGACGCGCGGACCTGGACGATCCAGCCCGACCCGATCGTGACCCCGAGGGGCATCCAGGGCCCGAACGCCTCCGGCCCGTTCTTCCTGCGCTGGAACGGCCGCAACCTGGTGATCTTCCACGCGGCCGACGGCAACATGCACGCCGTGGACGTCGGCGACGACTTCGACAAGGAGGTCCACCTCGGCGTCGTGCACGACTCGATGGTCGCCGCGCCGGACCTGGGACGCTCGGCCGCGCCGACGTTCTACTTCGACGGCCGCACCGCGCACATGTACTACGAGGCCGGCGGGCGGCTCACCGCGACGATCGGCCACGCCGTCGCCACCCTGGACCAGCCGGTGCCCACCCGCGAGGTGGACTGCGTGGTGGACCGGCCGGTGCTGTGGCCGCCGAACCACCAGCTGGTCGACGTCACCGTGACGGCGGACCTGCGCGACGGCGTCCTCGGCCCGAACGCGCTCAACCTGACGGCGGTGTCCGGCGGCGACGCCGCGGACGTCAGCGACCTCACCGTCGGCACGCCCGACTTCACCGGGCGGCTGCGGGCGGAACGCGACGGCGCCGGTGGGGACAGGGTCTACACCCTGACGTACGCCGGCCACGACGAGATCGGCCGCCCGGTCGGCTGCACCGTGACCGTCACCGTGCCGCACGACCAGGGCCACTGACCGGACCGGTCGACCGGTGGACGCCGGCCGTGCCCGCACGGGTACGGCCGGCGTCCGTACGTGGACTCGCCCCCGCCGGCGCGGCCGGATACCGTACCCGCGGCGCGGGTCACCCCGCGTCGGGGCCGTCGAGCGGTGGGAGGATCCGATGCGCCTGCACGTGGGGTGCGCCATGTGGACGCACAAGTCCTGGCAGGGGCGCTTCCTGGCGCACCCGCTGCCGGCTGACGAGCGGCTGCGCGCGTACGCCGGCTGGTGCACCGCCGTCGAGGGGAACACCACCTTCTACGCGACCCCCGGCCGCGAGACGGTCGCCTCGTGGGCGCGCCAGACCGACCCCGACTTCCGGTTCCTGCCCAAGCTGCCGAAGGTCGTCACGCACGAACGCCGGCTCACCGGCGCCGACGCGGAACTGCGGGCCTTCCTGGACGCCGTCGAACCCCTCGGCCCGCGGGCCCACGCCCTCTGGATCCAGCTGCCGGGCTCGTTCGGCCCCGCCGACGTGCCCGCGCTGGCCCGCTTCCTGCGCGGGCTACCCACCGCCCACCGGTACGCCGTGGAGGTGCGCCACCCCGCGTTCTTCGACGACCCCCGGGCGGCGCGGGCGTTGGAGGAGGCGCTCGGCACGGTCGGCGCGGAATGGGTGCCCTTCGACACGACGGCGTTCTTCCGCACCCCGCCGACCAGCGACGCGGAACGGGAGGCGTGGACCAGGAAGCCGCGCACCCCGCTGCGCACCCGCGCGCTGACCGACCGGCCGATCGTCCGGTACCTCGGCCGGGACGACCCCACACGCACCGTCGAGGGCTGGCGGCCGTGGCTCGACGTGGTGACCGGCTGGCTGCGCGAGGGCCGCTCGCCGACCGTGTTCGTGCACACCCCGGACAACGCCGACGCGCCCGAGCTCGCCCGCCGCTTCCACGACGAGGTGCGGGCGCGCCTGCCCGGGGTCGAGCCGCTGCCGGAACCGGAGCCGGTCGGGCCGTCGACGCTGTTCTGACCGGCCACACCCGGCGTACGCCGGTCCCGCCCGCCTGGATCAGGCCCGGCTCGGGTCGATCAGCACCTTCGTGTGCTCGCTGCGGCCGGAGTCGAGTTCCTCGAGGACGTCCTTCAGCGACGACAGGCCGAAGGTGCCCGTGTGCAGCGCCGCCACGTCGATGCGACCCGCGGCGATCGCGTGCATGGCGCCCACGAAGTCCTCGTGGTGGTACGCCAGCGACCCGATCACCGTCAGCTCGCGGCTCTGCCAGTCGCCGTAGCTGACGCTCGAGTTCTCCAGGGGATAGCCGAGCAACGCGAGCGTCCCGCCCCGGCGCGCCAGCTCCGCCGACGGCTGCAACAGCGCCGGTACGCCGCTGCACTCGTACACGACGTCGGCGCCCAGGCCCGCGGTGAGCTCGTCCAGCGCGGCCCGCAGCTCGGCGGGCTCGACCACGTGGGCGAAGCCGAGCCGGCCCGCCAGCGCGCGCCGCGCCGCCGAGGGTTCGGAGATGATCATCGGCCCTGCCCCGGCGTTGCGCGCGTGCTGGGCGGTGAGCAGCCCGATCGGGCCGGCGCCCTGGACCACGGTGGTGGCGCCGTACTCCGCCGCGACCCGCCGCACGGCGTGGAAGGTGACGGCGGCCGGCTCCACGAGCGCCGCCTCCACCGCCGAGAGTCTCTCCGGAACCGGGATCACCCGCCGCGCCGAGACCTGCACCCGGGTGGCGAAGGCGCCGTGCGGCGGCGCGTCGGCGTCGACCCCGTTGGCCTCGGCGAACACCGTGTCGCAGTTGCGGGCGTGCCCGGCGACGCACTGGCGGCACCGGCCGCACACCGGCCCCACGCCGCCCACCACGCGCTGGCCGACCCGCAGCCCGTCCACGCCGTCGCCCACCGCCGAGACCGAACCGGTCCACTCGTGCCCGAAGACCGCCGGCGGCAGCATGTGCCCGTCGGTGTAACCGTGCACGTCCGTGCCGCAGATCCCCGTGTACGTGATGTCGACCGTCACCCGGCCGGGCCCCGGCTCGGCCGCGGCCACCTCGCCCTCCCGGAGCTCGCGCGGACCGGCGACCGCAAGGTAACGACCAGCAGACATACGGACCCCCCTCGGCGACAGCCCCAGTCTTCCACCCGATCTGCGCCACCAGGCCCGCTACCAGGAAGAATCAGCCGGCGAAGCGCGCGCTCGTGGCCGGCCACAGCCAGCAGAGCGCCACGCGACGGGCCTTGGCGGAGGCGAGCGGGAACGCCACGGATCGCGGATCATGCCCGGCTGCCCGGGCCGGTCGCCGCGCGCCGGCGGACCCGGGCCGGCGGGGCCGGCAGGGCGCGTCGGTCGACCTTGCCGTTCGCGGTCGCGGGCAGCTCCGGCAGGACCACGTACCGCAGGGGCACCATGTGGTCGGGCAGCTGCCGCGCCAGGAAGGCGCGCAGCGCGGGTTCGGCCACGGCGTCCGGGTCGGCGTCGCGCTCGGCCACCACGTACGCCACCAGGGTCGGGGCGGCGCCCAGGTCGTCGCGCAGCAGCACGACGCTGTTGGCGACGAGCGGGTGCCGGTTGAGCACCGACTCGATCTCGCCCAGCTCGACCCGCTGCCCGCGGACCTTCACCTGGGTGTCGATGCGCCCGCCGTAGTGCAGGTGCCCGTCCGGCGACCACCAGGCCAGGTCGCCGGTGCGGTACACCCGCTGCGGCCACCCGGCGACCCCCACCTCGACGAACCGCTCGGCGGTCAGGTCGGGTCGCCCGGCATACCCCCGGGCCAGGCAGTCGCCGCCCAGGACCAGCTCCCCGGGCACGCCCAGCGGGGCCAGCTCGTCGCGCTCGTCGAGGACGTACGCGGCGACGTTCGCGATCGGCCGGCCGATGGGGACGGTGTCGTCCGGTTCGGGTCGGCGGCACGGCCAGGCGGTGACGTCGATGGCGGCCTCGGTGGGCCCGTACAGGTTGTGGACCTCGACCTGCGGCAGCGTGCCGGTGAGCTTGTTGACCAGCTTCGGCGGCAGCGCCTCCCCGCTGCAGATGACCCGGCGCAGGCCGGCGCAGCGATCCAGGCCGGCCTCCTCGACGAAGAGGGCGAGCATGGACGGCACGAAGTGCACCGTGGTCACCGACTCGCGGGCGACGACGTCGACCATCTCCTGCGGGTCGCGGTGGGCCTGCGCCTCGGCGGTGACCAGCGTCGCCCCGGCCATGAACGCCCACAGCAGCTCCCACACCGACACGTCGAAGGTGTACGGCGTCTTCTGCAGCACCACGTCGCCGGGGCCGATGCGGTACGCGTCCTGCATCCACACCAGCCGGTTGGCCAGCGACAGGTGCGTCATCTGCACGCCCTTGGGCGCCCCCGTGGAGCCGGAGGTGAAGATGACGTACGACAGCCCCTCGACCACCTCATCCGGGGCCCGGTAGCCGCGCCAGTCGACGGGCGCGGCCGGCAGGTCGCCGCCGGTCAGCGGCCGTACGGGCACGGACGGCTCGCCGCCGCAGCCCAGCGCGGTCCGCCCCGCGTCGTCGGCCAGCACCAGCGCGGCGTCGGCCACGCGGAGCATGAGGTCCAGCCGGGGGCGCGGGTGGGACGGGTCCAGCGGCAGGTACGCCCCGCCGGCCAGCAGGACGCCGAGCACCGCGACCACCATCTCGGGGCTGCGCTCGGTGCACAGGCCGACCACCGACCCGGGGCCCACGCCCTCGGCGCGCAGCCGCCCGGCCAGCGCCGCCGCCTCGTCCAGGAACTCGCGGTAGCTGCGGTCCCGGCCGCCGCCGCGCAGCGCGACGGCGTCCGGGGTGCGCTCCGCCTGGCGGCAGATCGTCTCGTGCACGGGGGTGCGCGGCGCGGGGGTCGGCGCGGGGTTGAAGCCGAGCAGCGTCTTGCGTTCCACCGGGCCGACCAGCGCGGCCTCCCGCACCGGCCGGTCCGGGTGGGCGGCGAGCCAGGCGTGCAGGGTGTCCAGGCGCTCCTGCAGGCACGCGGGATCGCCGTGGCCGCGGGCGAGCCGGACGGGCACCCCGGCCAGCACCGCCGACGCCCCGGCGGCACCCGTCGTGGCCAGCGCGACGTCCACGCGCCCGTCCGGCGCGGCGTCGACGGCGGGGTCCCGCCACCGGCCGCGCGTCTGCTCGCGTACCTCCGTCAGGGTGCTGTCCGCGGACAGGCGCACCAGGACGTGGCCGCGCGGGCCGCGCACGGCGACCGAGGCCGCGCCCGAGAGGCGGTGGCAGAGCACGGCCGCCACCGCCGCCGCCAGGTCCAGCTCGTCGTGGCCCGTCATGCCGTCACCAGCCCGGCCAGCGTGCGCGGCGTGGGGTCGGCCGACAGCGTCTCGACCGGGATGCGCACCCCGAACCTGCGCTGCACCTGCGTGATCATGCGGATGAACAGCAGCGACTCACCGCCGAGGGTGAAGAAGTTCGCGTCCGGTCCGATCTCGGCCGAGCCGAGCATCCTGCCCCACAGCTCCATGATCTCCTGCACCACCTCGTTCTCGCCTCCGCCGGCGGGCTCCGGCGCCGGTTCCTCGACGGCCGCGGCCGGTCGCGGCGGCGCGGCGTCGAGCCAGTGCCGGGTGCGGGCGAACGGGTACGTGGGCAGCGCGACCCGCCGGGCGACGCTCTCGCCGCGCACCGCGGCCCAGTCGACGGACGCCCCGGCGGTCCACAGCCCACCGAGCCCGGCGAGCACGTCGCCGGCGTCGGCGCGCCCCGCCGGCCGGGGCTGGAGGGCGAACGCGGGCACCCGCTGCCCACCCTGCCGGGCCATGCCGGTGAGCGCGGTGCCCGGCCCGACCTCGACCAGGACCGGGTCGGGCAGGCCGAGCCCGGTCAGCAGCGCGTCGTGGTAGCGCACGGGGCTGCGCAGCTGCGCGCCCCAGTAGCCCTCGGCGCGCGGCAGCCCCTTGCCCAGCAGCGTGCCGTCGACGGTGCTGATCACCGGGACGGTCCGGGGTCGCCGGGCGACGCCGTCGGCCTCGGCGCCGAGCAGCCGCGCCGCGTCGGCCATCATCCGCGAGTGGAAGGCGCGCCGCGCCGGCAACGCCCGGCAGTGCATCCCGCCCGCGTCGAGGCGCTCCCGGAACGCGGCGAGCTGCGTCACCGGCCCGGCCACCACGGTGAACTCGGGAGCGTTGCGGGCGGCCACGTCGAGGCCGTCCAGGCCCGCCAACTGCTCCTGCACCACGGACGGCGGCGCGAGCACGGCCAGCATGCCGCCCTCGGGCGCGTCCTGCATCAGCCTGCCGCGGGTCGCGACCAGGCGGAGCATGTCGTCGGCGGCCAGCTCGCCGGCCAGCGCCGCGGCGGCGAACTCGCCGACCGAGTGGCCGATCAACGCCGCCGGGCGTACGCCCCACGACACCAGCAGCCGGCCGAGCGCCAGTTCGTGCAGGGCCAGCGCGGGCTGGGTGACGTCGGTGCGGTGCACGATCCCGTGCGGGTCGTCGTCGACCAGCACGTCGCGCAGGTCCAGCCCCAGGAGCGGGGCCAGCAGCCCCGCCCCGTGGTCGAGCTCCGCCCGGAAGGACGGGTAGCGGTCGTAGAGGCCCCGCGACATGGCGGGGAACTCCGCCCCCTGGCCCGGGAACAGGAACAACACGCTGGGCCGGCGGGCGGCCTCGCGGACGGGCGCCCTGCGCAGCCGGGCCAGCGCCGTCGGGACGTCCGGCGCGGCGACCGCGAGCCGGTGCGCGAAGTGCCTGCGGTACGTCTGCGACGTCAGCGCGACGTCGGCGACGGCCAGGTCGGGGCGCTGCCGCAGGTGCTCGCTCCACTGCTCGGCGGCCGCGCGGACCGCCTCCGGGTCGCGCCCGGACAGCACGATCAGCTCGGTACGACCGTCGGCCCTCCCGGGCCCGGACCCGGCCGGGCCGTCGGCCTCCTCCAGCACCACGTGCGCGTTGGTGCCACCCAGCCCGAAGGAGCTGACCGCCGCCCGGCGCGGCCCGTCGGCCTCCCACGGGCGGGCCACGCTGCCCACGGTGAACGGGGTCGACCCGTCGAGCAGCTCGGGCCGGGCCTGCTTGAGGCCGGCCAGCGGCGGGATCTGCCGGAAGTGCAGGGCCAGCGCGGCCTTGATGAGCCCGGTGACACCGGCGGCCGCGTCGAGGTGGCCGACGTTGGCCTTGACCGAGCCGATCGAGCACGGCCGCGCGCCGCGGCGGAACACCTCGGTCAGCGCCGACAGCTCGATCGCGTCGCCGACCTCGGTGGCGGTGCCGTGCGCCTCGAGGTAGCCGACGCTGGCGGGGTCGACGCCCGCGGCGGCGTACGCGCGGGTCAGCACGTCGATCTGGCCGGCGATGCCGGGCGCCGTGTAGCCGACCTTCATGCCGCCGTCGTTGTTCACCGCCGAGCCCTTGATGAGGGCGTAGACGGTGTCCCCGTCGCGGCGGGCGTCCTCGGCGCGTTTGAGCGCCACCATGGCGACGCCGTTGCCGGGGACGGTGCCGGCGGCCGAGGCGTCGAAGGGCCGGCACGCGCCGTCGGGCGACATGATGCCCTTCGTCTCGTAGAGGTAGCCGGCCTGCTGCGGCACGGCCACGCAGGCGCCGCCGGCGAGTGCGACGTCCGAGTCGCCGGTACGCAGGCTCTGGCAGGCCAGGTGCACCGCCACCAGCGACGTCGAGCAGGCGGTCTGCACGGTGACGGCGGGACCGCCCAAGTCCAGCCGGTACGCGACCTTCGCGGCGAGGTGGTCCTTCTCGTTGCCCAGCACGACCGAGAGTAGCCCCTGGGTCTCGACGAGGCCGGGCTGCGCGTACACGTGGTGCAGCGCGTAGTAGTTGAACCCGGCCCCGGCGAACACGCCGACCCGGCCGAAGGGGTGCCGGGTGGCCAGCCCGGCGGACTCCAGGGTGGCCCACGCCGTCTGCATCAGCAGCCGGTGCTGCGGGTCCATGGTCTCGGCCTCCCGCGGCGTGATGCCGAAGAAGGCGGCGTCGAACAGGTCCGGGTCGGCCAGCACGCCGCGCGCCGGCACGTACGCGGGGTCGTCGAGCTGGTCGGCGGGCACGCCCCCGGCCAGCAGCTCCCCGCGGGTCAGCTCGCTGATCGTGATCTTCCCCGCGACCACGTTGGACCAGTACTCCCAGACGTCGGCGGCGCCGGGGAACCGGCCCGCCATGCCTACGATCGCGATGTCGCCGTTCATGAGGATGCGCCTGCTCCTTCGGTCTGGGCGTGCAGATGCCGGGCCAGGGTCTGGACGGTGGGGAAGCGGTAGAGGTCGGTCAGCGGGATGGCCCGGCCGGCCAGCCGCTCCTGGAGCAGTCGGCGCACGATCGCCAGTCGTAGCGACTCCCCGCCGACGTCGAAGAACGCCTCGTCGACGTCGAAGTCGTCGGTGCCCAGCGCCTCCACCCAGGCGCCCGTCACCAGGTCCTCGAACTCGGTAAGCGACGCCGAGCGCGGGGCGGGGACCATTGCCGGCTGCCCCGCCGCCGCGCCGGTGTTCGTCGCGGCGGCGGGCTGCGCCGCCCCGGCCAGCGCGCCCAGGGCCCGCAGGTCAACCTTGCCGTTGCGGTCGAGTGGGAACTCGGCCACGGTCACCCACTGCTGCGGGCGGGCGTAGGGGGCCAGCTCGGCCTCCACGGCACGGCGCACGCCGGCCACGTCCAGGCCGTCGGGGGCGGGCTTGAGCGCGGCGCACAGACGTACGCCCGTCACCGGGTCGCCGGTGGTGAACACCACCGCGTCGCGCACCCCGGGCCGGGCCCGGAGCCGGCGCTCGACGTCGACCAGCTCCACCCGGTGTCCGGCGATCTTCACCTGCCGGTCGTTGCGGCCGAGGAAGCGCAGCTGCCCGTCCGCACCCCAGCGCACGAGGTCGCCGGTGCGGTACAGGCGCACCCCCGGCTTCCCGAGCCGGACGAAGGACGCGTCGGTGCGCGTGGGGTCGTCGAGGTAGCCGTCGGCGAGCCCGGTGCCCGCCGTGCCCAGCTCGCCGATCGCACCCGGCGGGACGAGGCGCCCCGCCGGGTCGACGACGTACAGGTCGGTGCCGTGCACCGGCGCGCCGATCGGCAGCGGGTCCGGCGTCGCGTCGGCGTGGTCGACGGACCAGGTGGTGGTGAACGTGGTGTTCTCGGTGGGGCCGTAGCCGTTGGTGACGCGCAGCCCCGGGCAGGCCCGCAGCACCCGGCGCACGTGCGCGGGGGAGACCACGCCGCCGCCGGTGAAGAGCTGCCGCAGCCCGGCGAAGGCGTCCGGGCGGTGGTCGGCGACCAGGTGGAACACGCCCGAGGTGAGCCACGCGTGGGTGATCCCGGCGGCGCGCAGGAACTCGGCCAGCCCGCTTGGCGTCGGTTCCCCGGGCGGGAACACGACCACCGTGTCCCCGTTGGCCAGCGGCACCAGCAGCTCCAGCGTGGACGCGTCGAACGCCAGCGGGGAGAGCCGCATCATCCGCATGCCCGCCCGGTCGGCGAACAACCCCGGGTCGTCGGCCAGCCGCAGCACCGCCCGGTGCGGCACGACCACGCCCTTGGGCACCCCGGTCGAGCCCGAGGTGAAGGAGACGTACGCGGTCCGCGCCGGGTCGGCCGGTGCCGCCTCGACCGGGTGGTCGCCGGTCCCGACGACGCCGGGGCCGCCGGCCGCCCCGGCCCGCGCCGGCGTGTCCGGGCCGGCCAGGGCGCAGTCGGCGGCGCCCGACCACTGTGCGCCGGCCGGGGCGGCGCCGAGGCGGGCCCGGGGCGCGACGGCCGCGGCCAGGTGGGCCCGCCACTCGTCCGTGGCGTGCTGGTCGACCGCGACGTAGTGCGCGCCCAGCCGCAGCACGCCCAGCACCGCCACGGCCTCGGCGGCCGAGCGGGGCAGCTCCAGGACCACCGCGTCGCCGGCGCGCACGCCGCGCGCGTGCAGCAGCCGCGCCTGCGCGACGGCCCGGTCGTGCAGCTCGCGGTAGGTCAGCGTGAGCCCGGCGTGCGCGTCGACCAGCGCGACCCGTTCGCCCGCGGACCGCGCGTGCGCCGCGAACCGGCTCCACACGTCGTCGGCCGTGTCGTGCGACCCGCCCGCGCCCAGCGCCCGCAGCCGCGCGTGCTGCGCGGCCGACAGGGTGGTGACGTCGCGCAGGGCGACGCCCGGGCCGGCGGCCAGCTCCCGCAGCGCGGCCTGGAACGACTCGGCCAGCTCCCCGGCGTCGGCCGCGGTGAGCACCGACGTGGCGTACTCCAGGGCGAAGCGGGGACGGTCCGACCACGACTGGAGGTAGAGCAGCGCGTCGAACACCGCGCCGTGGCAGTGGCCCTCGTGCACCCGCCAGGTGCGGCCCCCCGCCTCCAGCTCGTCGGGCACCAGCTCGTGGTGGGCGGCGAAGCCGAGCTGCGCCAGCGGGTTGCGGCCCGGGTCGGTGGTGCCGCCGAGCCCGGAGACGACCCGCTCGAACGGCACGTCGGCGTCGGCCGCCGCCTCGGCCAGCGAGGCGGCCACCCCGCGTACGTAGTCCCGCGCGTCGAGGTCGTCGGTCGCCGCGCAGCGCACCGGGACGACCCGGGTGCACAGGCCCACGATGCCAGCCATGCCCGCCTCGAACCGGCCCGCCGCCGGCACCCCGAGCACCAGGTCGGTCAGGCCCGCGCGGCGGGCGGTGGCCAGCGCCCACGCCGCCATGGCCACCGACGTCACCGTCACCCGGCAGTGCCGGGCCAGCTCGGTCGCGGCCCGCGTCGTCGCCGCGTCGAGGTGGAAGCGCAGGCGTGCGCCGCGGCCGTCGGCCTCGGCGGCCGGCGGCAGGTCGGTGGGGAGCGCCACCGTCCAGGGCGCGCCGTCCAGCCGGGCCGCGATCCGGGCCAGCGCGCCGTCCAGCGCCCCGGAGGCCTCCTGCGCGGCGAGCCGGGAGCCGATCCACTCCGGCGACGGCGCGGCGCCCGCCGGGTCGGCGCCGGCGTACAGCTCGGCGAACTCGCGCCAGAGCACCCCGATGCTCCAGCCGTCGGCGATCGTGTGGTGCACCAGCATGGTGAGCAGGTCGCGCCGCCCGGCGCGGGTCAGCACGAAGACGACCGGCGGCTGTGCGAAGGGGCGCAGCAACCGCGCGGCCGAGGGGCCGTACAGCTCGTGCACGGCGCGTACCGGGTCGTCGTCGGGCAGCGTCTGGTGCAGCAGCCGCGGCTCGTACGGGGCGGGCAGCACGATCCGGGCCTGCCGCGGGTCCCGGACGAACCGGGTGCGCAGCGCCTCGTGGCGGGTCGCCAGCTCGCGCAGCGCCGACCGGGTCCGGGCCTCGTCGAGCGGCCCGTCCGCCTCCAGCGTGAACATCAGGTGGTACGGCGCGTCCTGGTCGAGCAGGTGCGCGGCCAGCATGGAGCGCTGGCCGGGCAGCAGCTCCAGCTCGGCGGGCCGCCGAGCGGCCAGCGGGGGCGCGGTGTCCACGTGCTCCACCGCGCCGGCCAGCGCCCGCGCCAGCGGCAGTGCCGACAGCAGCCGGGCGCTGTCCACGTGCGCCCGCAGCTCGCGCTGGCCCAGCGAGACCAGTGCGATGGCCTGCAGCGAGGTGCCGCCCAGCGCGACGAACGACTCGGTCACCGCCGCGTCCCGCAGCTGCTCGGGCGCGAGACCGAGCACCCGCGCGGCGAGCGGCGTCCAGGCGGAGAGTTCCGGGGCGGTCATCACACGACCTCCGCCACCGGCTCGTCCAGCGGCACCTGCGCCGGCTTGTCCAGCGGCACCTGGCCCGCGACGTCGCGCAGGTCGGCGAAGCGGGGGTTCTCCAGCACGTGGCCGAACATCACCGCGAGGTTGAGCTCCTGGCGGATCAGGGTGCTCAGCCGCAGCGCGCTCAGCGAGTGGCCGCCGAGGTCGAAGAAGTCGTCGTCGTCGTCGATCGTGTCGACGCCGAGCACCTCCATCCACAGCTGCTCGAACTCGCCCACCCAGGTCCGGTCGTGTACGTCGCGCATCAGTGGTGCCTCTCTGTGTCCAGTCGGGTCGCGGGGGCGTCCAGGTAGTGCCGGGTGGCCGCGAAGGGGTAGGTGGGGGCGGGCCGCCGGCGTCGGCCCGCGTCGTGCACGGGGTCCCAGGCGCCGACGAGACCCCGCTGCCACAGCGCGCCGACGGTGGCCAGCAGCCGGGCGTGCCGGTCGACGGGCAGCGCGGGCCCGTCCGGGCCCAGGTGCGGGGTGACGCTCGTGCCGACCTCGATCCAGAGCACCTGGTCGAGCTCCGGCGGCGTCGTCGGCGCGGGTGGCCCGGCCGCCTGCGCCCGCCAGTACGCGAGCCCGTCGTACCCGGTCGGCGGCTCTCCGCCCGGCACGTGGACGGGCAGTTCGGCCGGGTCGAGCCGGCTGGCGTCGACGTCGACGCCGCAGGTCAGCTCCAGCGCGTCGGCGAGGGACATGATCCCGGCCACGACCGCGCACGCCACGGCGCCGATGCCGGCGCCGGCCAGGGCGCGCGGGGCCACGCCCCGGCTGCGCAGCGACCGCGCCAGGCCGACGCAGGCCAGCAGCCGGGTGCAGCGCTCCCGTACGGCCTCGTCGAGGTCGCGGTCGCGCAGCAGCGCCACGCCCTCGTCGACGACCCGGCGGTAGACCGGGTCGGCGTCGTAGTTGGGCCGGTTGCCGGTCAGCTCGCCGGCCCCGGTGAGGTGCAGCGCCACGCCGCGCGCCCGCGCCTTCGCGTCGACCTGCCGGACCGTCGCCGGTGAGCCGTGCGCTCCGGTGAGGAACGCGGCCCGCCACGGCAGCTCCGCCCGGCCGGTCCGCAGGGTGTACGCGAGGTCGGCCAGCTCGCCGGGCGGGGTCTGCGCCACGCAGGCGGCGGCGCGGTCCAGGCCGGCCTGCGCCACGGCGGCGGTCTTCGCGGAGACCAGGACCAGCTCGGTGACGTGGCGGCGCGACCGGGGCCGGGCGGGCGGCGCCTCCTCCAGCACGACGTGGGCGTTGGTGCCGCCGATGCCGAAGGCGCTCACCCCGGCCCGGCGTACGCCGTCGATCGGCGCCCAGGGCCGGGCCGCCGCCGGCAGCTCGAACACCGAACCGTCCAGCCTGACCGCGGGGTTGGGCGTGGCGAGGTGGGCGATCGGCGGGATCACGCGGTGCTTCAGCGCCAGCACGGTCTTGATCAGGCCGACCACGCCGGCGGCGGTGTCCAGGTGCCCGACGACCGACTTGGCCGCGCCGAGCGCGCAGGGAGCCCGGTCGGGCCGGTCGCTGTCGAAGACCTGCCGCAGCGCCGCCACCTCGATCGGGTCGCCGAGCGCGGTGCCGGTGCCGTGGGTCTCGATCAGTCCGACGGTGTCCGGGTCGACCTCGGCCACGCCCAGCGCCGCCGAGATCACGCCGGCCTGGCCGGTGGGGCCGGGCGCGGTGAAGCCCGCCTTGCGGGAGCCGTCGTTGTTGACCGCGGAGCCGCGGATCACGGCGTGCACGGTGTCGCCGTCGCGCAGGGCGTCCTCGAGTCGCTTGAGCACCACCACGCCCGCGCCGTCGCCGGGCACGGTGCCGTCGGCCGCGGCGTCGAAGGCCCGGCACCGGCCGTCGGCGGAGAAGATCCCGCCGGGCTCGTGCACGTGCCCGCGCCGCGTCGGCGGGGCCACCGTGGCGCCCCCGGCCAGTGCCATGTCGGCGTCGTAGGTCAGCAGCGCCTGCACCGCCTGGTGCACCGCGACCAGCGACGTCGAGCAGGCGGTCTGCAGCGTCAGCGCCGGACCCTGCAGGTTCAGCTTGTACGCGATCCGGGTGCCCGCGAAGTCCTTGTCGCTGCCGATGATCAGCCCCAGGCCGCCGGCCGCCTCGACCGCGCGCTCGTTGGGCCACACGTTGTCGAGCAGGTAGACGTTCAGGCCGGTGCCGACGTACACCCCGATCCGGTTGCCGTCGGCGGCGACCGGCGGGTGGCCGGCGTGCTCCAGCGCGGCCCAGGCGCACTCCAGCAGGATCCGCTGCTGCGGGTCCATCAGCGCGCTGTCCGAGGGCGAGTAGCTGAACAGCCGGTGGTCGAAGCAGTCCGCGTCGCGCAGCACCGCCCGGGCGGGCACGAAGTCGGGCCGCTCGACGAGGTCCTTGGGCACGCCCCAGCCGACGAGCTGCTCGGGGGTGAAGTAGGTGACCGCGTCGACTCCATTGACCACGTGGTGCCAGAACAGGTCCAGGTCGCGTTCGGCGCCGGGGACCCGTACGGCCATGCCGACCACGGCCACCGCCGCGCCGTCGGGCAGCTCAGCCACGGCGGCCTCCCGCGGTCCGGCGCCGGTCGGCCAGCAGGGCGCGACCGCGGTGGCGCTGCGCCACCCGCGCGTCGGCGACCACCGGGACCGCCCGTTGCAGGTGCGCGGCGCAGCCGGCGACCGTGCCGGCGCGGAACAGGTCCGTCACGGAGACGTCCAGGCCCTCGTCGGAGAGCCGCTGCTGGAGCGCGATCAGCGCGAAGCTGTGCCCGCCCAGGTCGAAGAAGTTGTCGTGCAGCCCGACGTCGGCCCGGTCGAGCACCTCGCTCCAGCAGGCCCGGACGCGCTCCTCCAACCCGGTGCCGGCGGCGAGCCCGCGCCGCGCCGCGGGCGCGACGGTGGCGCGCGCGGCGCGGCTGTCGGCCAGCAGTCGGGCCGTGTCCACCTTGCCGTGCGCGGTGAGCGGGATCGCCGCGACGGCCAGGATCCGCGACGGCACCATGTACGCCGGCAGCGTCGCCCGCACGTGGGCGCGCAGCTCGCGTTCGGCGTCCGGGCCGAGTTCGCCGACGACGAAGGCGGCCAGCTCGTCGTTCTCGGCCGCGACCGCGCACGAGCGCACCGCCGGGTGGGTCAGGAACGCGCCCTCGACCTCGGCCAGCTCGACGCGGTAGCCGCGCAGCTGCACCTGGGTGTCGTTGCGGCCGAGGTACACCATGTTCCCGTCGACGCCCCACTTGACCACGTCACCGGTCCGGTACATCACGCCCCCGCCGTACGGGTCGGGCAGGAAGCGCGCCTCGGTCAGCTCCGGGTTGCCCAGGTAGCCGTGCGCGACGAGCACGCCGCCGCAGTACAGCTCGCCGGGCACGTTGAGGCCGGTCGGCCGCAGGTCGTCGTCGAGGACGTAGCAGCGCCCCGACGGCAGCGGCACGCCGACGGTGCCCTCCCTGACCCGGGCCAGGTCCGCCGTGGGGGCCTCGAAGATCGTGACGTGGATGGTGCCCTCGGTGATGCCGTACATGTTGACGAACACCGCGCGCAGGCCCGGCGCGCCGGCGACCAGCGACGCGACCCGCGACCAGCTCAGGGCCTCGCCGCCGAGGACGACGTAGCGGATGCGGGAGACCTCGTCCGCGCCCAGCAGCCGCAGGTACGGGGGCAGCAGCCGGTAGAGCGCACCGGGGGTCTGGAACACCACCGTGACGCCCTCGCGGCGCACCAGCTCGGCCAGGCGCTGCCGGTCCACCAGGTCGGCCTGGTCGGCGACGACCAGCCGGCCGCCGGTGCTCAGCGCGCCCCACATCTCCCACACCGAGGCGTCGAACGAGAACGAGCTGGCGGCCAGCCACACGTCGTCGGCCGTGACGTCGAGCCCGGCGGGGGTCGGGTCGTTCAGCGCGTCCAGGCCGCCGTGCCCGACCATGACGCCCTTGGGCACGCCGGTGGAGCCGGAGGTGTAGATGACGTACGCCTGGTCGCGGGGCCCGGGGAACGTCTCCGCGACCACGGACGTCCCGTCGAGGGTGTGCGCGTCGGCCAGGCGGATGTCGCGGCCCCGCGCCAGCGCGCCGGCCGTGTCGGCGGTGCCGGCCTCCACCAGCATGAACGGCATGTCGGCGCTGGCCGTGATCAGTTCGAGGCGCTGCCGTGGGTACTCGGGGTCCAGCGGCACGTAGACGCCACCGAGCTTCCACACGCCCAGGATCGCCGCGACGATCGCGGGGGAGCGGCGCAGCAGCAGTCCGACCCGGTCGCCGCGTCGCACCCCCCGGTCGGCCAGTCCCGCCGCGATCCGCCCGGCCCACCGGTCCAGCTCGGCGTAGGTGACCTCCACGTCCCGGTGGCGCACCGCCACCGCGTCCGGGGTGCGCGCCACGTGCTCGGCGAACCGGCGCAGCACCGACGGGTGGTCGGCCGACTGCCGCGCCACCGGCGGGTTCACCCCCTCGGTCAGCAGCAGCCGCTCCGCCTCGTCCACCATGCACGGCTCGGCGTCCGGCCCGTCGACGACCGACCGCAGGAAGGTCAGGTAGTGCGTGAGCAGCGTCGCGACGGTCTCCGGGGTGAACAGCTCTGTGCTGTACTCGGCCCGCAGGAACGGCGTGGCGGTGGAGACGTCGAGGGTCAGGCCCAGGTCGAACTTGGTGACGTCGATCTCGACGTCGACCTCGGTCAGCCGCACCCCGTCGAACTCGGGGAACGCGAACGGGAAGTTCTGCACCGTCAGGGAGGTCTGGAACAGCGGCGCGTGGCTGAGCTGCCGTTCCCCCACGGTGGCCCGCACGATCTGCTCGAACGGCACGTCCTGGTTGGCGAACGCGGCCATGCTGGCCCGCCGGGCCCGCTCGACCAGCTCGGCGAAGCCGGGCCGGCCGGACACGTCGAGCCGGATCGGCAGCGTGTTGACCAGGCAGCCGACGACGCGCTCCTCGGCCTCGTCCATCCGGTTGGCGACCGGCACCCCGATCACCACCTCGTCCTGGCGCGCGTAGCGCGACAGCACCGAGGCGTACGCGGCCAGCGTCACCGCGAACAGCGTCGTGCCCCGCGACCTGGCCCACGCGGTGAGCCGCTCGACCAGCTGCGGCTCGACGGGGCGGCGCAGCACCGCGCCGTCGGCGCTGAGCACGCTCGGCCGGGGGAAGTCGGTGGGCAGGGCGAGCTGCGGGACGTCGCGCAGCTCGGCGCGCCAGAAGTCCAGCCCGGAGCTGTCGCGCTCCCAGGACTCGCGCTGCCGCTGGGCGTACGCCAGGTACGACTCCGCCGGTTCGGCGTACGCGGCGTCCGTTCCGGACACCGCCGCGTGGTACTCGGCGGCGAGGTCGCGCAGCAGCAGCCCCACTGACCAGCCGTCGCAGGCGATGTGGTGCACCAGCACCGCGAGGGTGTGCTCGTCCGGGCCCCAGGAGCGCAGGAAGGCGCGCAGCACGGGCCCGTCGCCGAGGTCGAACGGGCGTCGGGCCTGCTCGGCGACCAGGGTGTGCAGGTAGGACTCCTGGGTGTCCCGGTCGGCCCACGCGCCCGTCTGCACGTCGACGTCCGCGTGCGGGGTGGGCGAGACCCGCTGGGTGAGCACGCCGTCGACCAGCGCGAACGTGGTGCGCAGCGCGTCGTGCCGGGCGACGACGCGGGTCAGCGCCGCGCGCAGCGCCGCCGGCCGCAACGCCCCGTGCAGGTGGACGGCGAACGCCACCACGTACGCCGGGTTGCCGGGCTGGAGCTGGTTGAGGAAATAGAGTCTTTCCTGAGCGAAGGAAGCACGACCGGTACGAACCATGGATCGATCGTGCGGTGTCCGACGTCCCGTCCGGCAGAGCGAGCTTCCCCGCTCCAGCAGGGAAAACCTCCCGGTCGGGTGCCGGACACATCGCCGCTCGGCCGGCTGCTCACCCTGGCCGACTCCGGGGCCTGGGAACGTGACGCGGCCCCCGGCCCGACGGGGTCAGCCGTCGGACCGGGGGCCGGTCGGGGGTGCGTGGGTCGGGTTCCGCCCGACCGCCCGCAGGGGGAGTGCCTAGTACTCGCCGCGCCCGAAGGCGGCCAGCTCCGCGGAGTGCCCGGGGTTGCTGACGTACGTCGCCCCGATCGGGGCGGTCACCCGGCACCACATGTCGAGCCGCTCCACGTCGATGCCGGCCGCCGCGGCCAGCTCGTCACGCCGGCGCAGCATCTCCGCGCGGTCCAGGCCCTCCAGCACGTAGTCGACCGCGTCGAAGCACGGGTCGCCGGCGCAGGCCATCGGGTCGATGGCCACCAGGCCCTTCGCGCCGCCGCTGAGCACGTTGCCGAGGTGCAGGTCGCCGTGCAGCAGCACGGTGTCGGTGGGCGCGGCGAAGAGGTCGTCGCGCAGCCGCTTCGACTCGGCGAGGTCGGCGCCCCGCCGCACCGCCGAGTTGAACAGCACGTCGATCCAGTCCTCCAGCCGCCGCGGCGCGGCGGCCGGATCCCCGGCGCCGTGCAGGTCGGTGAGGAACCCGGCGTACTCCCGCGGCGACGGCGGCCGCGGCATCTTCTCCACCAGGGTGCCCGGGTGGATCGACTCGAGCAGCACCGCGCCCTTGGCCGCCGCCAGCACCTCGGGCACCCGTCCGCTGGGCGCGAACTGGCGCAGCATGTCGACCTCCTCCCGCACGGCGTAGCTGTCGGGCGACAGCTTGAGCACCGCCTCGCCACGGGGGTGGCGGCAGCGGAACACCACGGAGGAGTTGCCGGACTTGAGGGGGTCGCCGAGGTCGAGCCCCCACTGCGCGACGAGTTCGTCCAGCCGCTGGGGCAGCGTGCCGACCCAGCGGTGCGCCGCCTTGCCGAACCGCGGCTCCAGCCGGTTCGCGATCGCTTCCAGATCCAGGGCCATCCCGTTCACCTTTCCGTCGACTGCGCGCCGGCGTACGCGGCGTAGCCGCCCGCTCCCGGCAGGGGTGTGGCGCCGTGCCCGTGGGCCGGCGGGAGACCGCCGCCGCGCGTCGGGTCGGGATCCGACCCGTACGGCCCCACGCGCTCCAGCCTGGCCTTGCGGGCGACCTCGATCGCCTCGTACCGGTCCGACACGTTGAGCTTGCTGAAGATCGTCGAAATGTGGTTGCTGACCGTCTTCGGCGAGAGGTTGAGCTGAGTGGCGATCGCCCCGTTGCGCAGGCCCGACGCGATCAGCTGGAGCACCTGCCGCTCGCGCGTCGTCAGCTCCGGGAAGAGCTGCTGGTTGCGTGGTTCCCGGCCGAGTTGCCGGACGATCTGGTCGGCCACCCGGGGGCCGAGGATCACCTCGCCCGTGGCGAGGCCCCTGATCGTCCGGACGATTCCGTCGCCCGGGCAGCTCTTGAGCACGTAGCCCCGTGCGCCGGCACGCATGGCCGCGAAGACCGCCCCCTCGTCCTCGACCGCGGTGAAGACCAGCACCGCGGTCGTGGGTGACATCCGGGCGATCTCCTGCAGCGTCACGCCCACCTGGAAGCCCGGCAGCTCGATGTCGAGCACGAGCACGTCGGGGCGCAGCGACGCCGCCGATCTCATCGCCTCCCGCGTGGTGCCCGCCTCGGCGACCACGGTGACCTCAGCCGAGGGGGACAGCAGGGCGTGCAGGCCCCTGCGCACCACCGGCTGGGCGTCGGCCAGCACAACTGTCACGGCGCGACGTTTTGTGCCGTCCGCGACATCTCCCGGATCGCGCCTCATCGTATGAGCCGGTTCCGAGGTCGAGCCAACGCTGACCATTACCACACCTCACCCGTCCTAACTGGCTCCGCGACGCCTCCCTGTCGTGGAGGCGTCGCGGAAGCGCCGACCTCCGATCGGCGTGAACGTCTTCTGACGGCCAACAGAACAACACATGAACGTGGTCTGACGACAGTGATGTCAGTCATCTGACGCATTCTCAGCGACCAATTAAATGAAAAGCGTCGAAGGCGATTCTCGGCCTGAATGGAACAGGCCGCGACAGAACGGGAATGCCGGGACGAGGCGCCTGCGGAACCTCGTCGCCCGGCCCGGGGCGGGACGCCCCGGGCCGGTGGCTAGCGCGCCGCGTTCCTGGCGTACACGGGAGATATTCCCTGGTGGCCCGGGAAGTCGTCCCGCCCGTGCTCCGCCGAACGCCCTGTCCCGCCCGGCGGCGCCGCCGCGAGGATTGACGGGACCGCTCCATCACACCAGGATGTGCAAATATGCCCTTGTCTCGATTGACTGATTATTCGTCCCGTTTGGTGCCGGCCGATCCGCTGCGCAGGAAACTGATCGCGATCCGGCTTGCCGAATCGATCGGCAAGGGAGTCTTCCTCAGCGGCAGCGTCGTCTACTTCACACTTCGCGTCGGACTCGATCCCAAGCAGGTCGGCCTGGGTCTGTCGGCCGCGGGCCTGTCCGCCTTCATCTCGTCGGTCCTGTTCGGCGTCATCGCCGACCGGGTGGGCCCGCGCAGGTTGCTCATCATGCTGTTCGCGGCGCTGGCGGTGGGCTTCGGGCTCTACGCGCTGGTGGACAACCCGGTCCACTTCTTCGTCCTGGTGGTCGCCGTCGGCTTCATCGAGTACGGCACCGGCCCGACCAACGGCGCTCTGGTCGGTAACCTCGTGCCCGCCGAGGAACGGGTCAAGCTCAAGGCCATGATGCGGTCGGTGTTCAACATCGGTTTCAGCATCGGCATCGGGGTGGCCGCCGTCGCCGCGCTCCACCAGCGGCTGCTCGTGCTGATCCCGCTCACCACCGCCCTGCTGATGGCCGGCGCCGCGCTGCTGGTCACCCGCCTGCCCGACGCGCCGTCGCGTCCCGTCCCGGTGGGCTTCAAGCGCTTCGCCGCCGTACGCGATCCCCGCTTCCTCTCCGTCATCGGCGTCTCGACGGTGCTCGCCTCCCACGTCACCGTCATCCTGGTCACGATGCCGCTGTGGGCGCTCAACCGCACCTCGCTGCCGCACTTCCTGATCCCGCTGCTGCTCATCTTCAACACGGTGTTCGTCATCCTCTTCCAGGTGCGGGCCAGCCGTGGCGCGGACACCGTGGAGGGCGCCGGCAGGCTCGCCCGCCGCTCCGGCTACTGGCTGGCCGGCGGCTGCGCCGTCATCGCGGTGAGCGCCCTCGACGACAACGTCGTGCTGGTCTCCGTCGCGATCGTCGCCGCGGTGCTGATCCTGTCGGTGGCCGAGGTGATGCAGGCCGCCTCGGGCTGGGGCCTCGCGTTCGGCCTCGCCCCCGAGCACGCGCAGGGCGAGTACCTGGGCGCGTTCGACCTGCACGTGATCACCCAGAACATCATCGGCCCGGCCGCGCTGTCGGGTTTGGTCATCGCCTTCGGCTTCTGGGGCTGGCTCGGCATCGCGGTCGCCGCGCTGGTCGCGTCGGCGCTGATCATCCCGGTCGCGCACCGCAGCCAGGCCACCCTCGTCCCCGAGACGGCCTCCGCGACCAGCCTGTAGCCGCCGTCACCGCCCGGCCGTGACCGCGCGTGCCGGCCGGGTCGCGGACCGCGAAACATACTTTCATTGCCAAGGGGTCAACATGTAGACAACATTCGTCGTTCTGTCTATCGTCAGCACCACTTAGCGATGTGCTTCGATTCGAAAGAGGTCGTCAATGGTGCACATCAGACGATGGGCCGGCGTCGCCACCGCGCTGCTGGCGACGGAACTCCTGGTCGCGGGCACCGCGCAGGCCGCGGCGCCCACCCCGGTGCAGGTGAGCGTCGAGGACGCCGTGACCGCCAAGCTGCGCGGGCAGGTCCAGGCCGCGGCGGCGGAGCACGCCGACAGCTCCGAGGCGGAGCACGCCGAGAGCTCCGAGACCCGCGTGACCGTCACCCGCAAGAACGGCAAGTGGGCCTTCGGCACCGCCGTGGCCGTCACCGGCCACGAGAAGGACGTCCACCCGACCGGCGCGATCTTCATCGCCCGTGCCGAGGCCGGCACGTGGCGGGTGAACTTCGACGGCGAAGCCGGGTTCAGCGAGCTGGCCGCCGTGTCGCCCCTGGTGAACAAGCAGGAGAAGGCGGTCTTCACGAGCGCCCCGAGTAACCCGAGCGGCCCGAGCGTCATGCAGGCGGGCGGCGACTACCGGACCGGGATGGCCCTGCCGTTCGCGGTCGGGCAGACGTGGACGCTGACCGGCGGCCCGCACGGCTGGGGCGGCTCCGAGTTGCCGTACAGCTCAATCGACCTGGCCGGCGGCGACCAGGTGGTCCGGGCGGCGCGCGCCGGCACGGCGTACACGATGTGCACGGGGTGGATCCGGGTGATCCACGACCGGGGCTACTCCACCGACTACTACCACCTGTGGAGCAGCATCTCGGTCAACGGCGCCGCCGTCAGCCAGGGCTCGTACCTGGGCTACACGGGCACCGACGTCACCTGCGGTGGAGCGGCCTCCGGCCGGCACGTCCACTTCGGGCTGCGGCAGAACAGCGCGTACGTGTCCATCGGCGGCCACGACCTCGGCAAGTGGGCGTTCGTCAACGGCGCCTCCGCCTACCAGGGCGGCGCGCGGCACGGCTCGACCTGGCGGGCCGCCGGCGGCGCGCTCTACAACTACGGGGCGCTGGGCTTCAACCAGGCGGTGGTCGACGCCAACGGTGGGGGCGCGGTGAACAAGCGGTCCGGGCCCGGCGCCGGCTACGCCCTGCAGGGATCGGTGGGCGACGGCGCGACCGTCACCGTCTCCTGCTCCGCGAACGGCACCTCCCACACCGGGCGGTACGGCACCACCGCCCTGTGGAACCGGTTGAGCGACGGCACCTGGGTGTCCGACGCCTACGTGTGGACCGGCGTGAACGGACCGATCAACGGCTGGTGCTGACCGGCACCCGACCGAGCGTCGACGCAGGGGCCTCCGCCATCTCGGCGGGGGCCCCCGCACGTCGCGCCGCGACCCGGCACCGGCGATGCGGGCGGTTCGTCGTCGGGCTGCCGGGTCAGCCCGGCAGGCCGCACTGGAGCGACACGCGCACCCGCTCGGTGACCGACTCCCGCCCGCCGAGGGCGTCGCGGACCTCGGCGGCGAACGCGGTCCGACCCTCCGGGGAGGGCAGCAGGTCCGGTGACATCGCGGAGAAGACGCCGCCGACCAGGTCGTGGACGGTGAGCGGCGCGGCGTACTCCACCGACGACTCCACCACCCGGTAGCCGGCGGCGGCGAGGGCGTCCCGGTTGCGCCGGCGGCCGGCGTCGTCGGTCTGGCACGTCGCGGTGACCGGACGCCCGAGCAGCCCTTCCAGGCAGCCGCGCAGCGCCCGGGACCACTCGGCGTCCTGAGACCACAGCGGGGCGCCGTTGGTGATCACGACGACTCCGCCTCCGGGACGCAGCAGCGGCCGGGCGGCCCGGAACAGCGCCTCGCGGTCCATGAAGTGGATCGCGACGGCGACGCAGAGGGCGCCGACCGCGCGCTCGCCCAGTAACCGGCCCACAGTGGGCAGGTCGCTGTCCGCGCCGAGCAGCCACGCGGCGTTCGTCACCCCCGCGTCGAGGGCGGCCCGCCGGGCCAACGCCAGCATGTCCGGCTCCGGATCCACGCCGAGGACCGTGCCCACCCGGGCGGCGAGCGGCAGGCTGAGCTGACCGGTGCCGCAGCCGAGGTCGACGACCGTGTCGCCGTCGTCGAGACCGAAGGCCCCGACGACGGCGTCGAGCACCTCCGGCGGGTACCCGCGCCGGTATCGCGCGTAGTAGGTGGCCACCTCGCCGCTGAAGCCCGTTCCCATGCCGCCAGCCTCCGGCGGTACGGCCCAGAAAGGCGAGCGATTCTGCTCAGGGCAGCACGACCCCGGCCGGCGGGGGACCGCTGGCGGGCCGGGGCCTCAGTCCGAGGCTCCGACGAGGAGCGACCCGTGGCGGCTCCACAGCCACCGCAGGTACTGCTGGAGTTTTTCGAGGGTGGCGACCCAGCCCTCGTCCGCGTAGGTGAGGATGCGTGTCACCTCGCCCGGCAGGAGGTCGTAGGCGGTGGCTCCGGTCTCCGGGACCGGAGTGTCCGGGGAGACGGCCACGGGGACCGGTATGACGGGCAGGCGGAGGCCAGTGCGGTCGAGTGCCTTGAGGACCGTCAGGTAGGCGCGGGGCAGGTGGTAGGGGGAGACGGCGAGCGCGAGGCTCGCGACGCCGCGGCCGCGGACCTGTTCGGCGATCCACGCGGCCTGCCGGCCGGTGTCGAGGGCCGGCTCGGCCTGGACGCAGACCCCGTCGAGGCGACGGAGGCCGAGGCTGCGCAGGTGAGCGAGCGTGGGCTCGACGTAGGTCTCCTCGGCCGGGTTTCCGTTCGCCACCAGGAGGTGGCGGAGGCCCTGATTCGCCTCCCAGCTTCGGATCGCGTGGGTGAGGCGCCACTCCTCGCCCTGGCCGGTGGCCACGACGAGGGCGTCGACGCGGTCGGCCGCCGACTGGGGCAGCGCGAGGATCATCGTGAGGGCCTTCGTCACGTCCAGAAGCTGGCCGGCGGTGAAGCCGGCGAGGTTCGCTTCCCCGACGATCCGGGCGGTGGCCGTACGGGAATCCACCGAATGCTCCGCCCTCATGCCCTATCGAAGGCCCATGCCGTGGCCGACGGGCACAGTCTGGTGCCCCACCGTCACCTGATCCTGACGCGGCAGTCTCCCCAGCGTGCGCACCGCGGTCGAGGACACCGCGGCCAGTTCGGGCTGCGCGGGCAGGAACACCGTGGGGACACCCAGCGACTCGTTCATCGCGGCGAGCTGGCACTCGGTCCAAAGGTCGGTGGTGTTACGCACGCCGCGGACGATCACTCCCACGTCATGGTCACGGCAGTAGGTGGAGGTCAACCCGCGCCAGGCCGCAACGGTGACGGAGGTCCACTCGACCGGCAGGACGGCCCGGACAGCGGCCGCCCGCTCCGCTTCGCCGGTGCCCGGATGCTTGCTGCCGTTGACCGCGACGAGCACGACCACTTCGTCGAAGAGGCCGCGTGCCCGGTTCACCACGTCCAGGTGCCCGGGCGTGAAGGGATCGAAGCTGCCGGGGTAGACGGCTCGCACGCGTACGCGACCGGGGGTCCGTGCTGCCGGACGCGGCCCCGCCGGCAGCTCAGCCTCATGGCCACGGAGCCGGACCGGCACGCCTTCGTCGGTGCTCATGGCCCCGACTGTAGGTATCGGCTGCCGGATCCGCTGGCCCCCGGGCGTGGGCGATAGGTCACAGCGCCGTGGACACCTGGCTGAGGGTCGGCAGACCCCGGCACCCCGACGCCGCCTGATTCCGGCGTCGGGCGTGGCACGAGCACGCCGCCGGCGGACCGACCGGCGAGGCGCTAGCCGCCGCGCCTGCCGTCGTACCGGCCCGCCGAGTCCGTGAGCTCCCAGAACTCCGCCGGCAGGTGGGTGACGACGTCGTCGTAGTCGCCTGGCGGGAGGGCCTCGCGGAGGGTGTCGAACACCGCGCGTACGCCGGCCTCCGCCGTCGCCCCGTCCACCCCGGCCCGCCCGCCGACCTGCTGGACGAACACGTCGAGCCCGAAGCGCTGGGCCGTCTCGCGGGGCGCGAACGCGTAGGCCCGCAACTCGTCGGGCAGCAGGGCGGAGAGATCGCGCGCCTCGCCCCCGTCGATCCGCTCCGCGAGGGTCGTCAGCGTGGCGCGCGTGATGGCGGTCGCCTGCTCGGGCGACGTGCGCAGGCGTCTCGCCACCGAGCCGATGAACTCGCTGTTCTCCACCCTTGGCGCCTTTCTCTCGGCCGGATGGCGGCGTCTACCCGCGTGCCGGCGCGGCAAACCGCACGGGCGAAGGTGCGCGCCCGCGCGTACGCCGTCAAGGATGTGAATCTCGTGCGTGCCGTGACCATGGAGGGCGCTGGGATGAAGCCGTTCCGCATCGAGATACCGCAGGCCGACATCGACGACCTGCGCCGACGACTGGCCGACACCCGGTGGCCGCACGAGCCGGCCACGGACGGTTGGGAACGCGGCGTGCCGCAGCCCTACCTGCGGGAGCTGGCCGACTACTGGGCCGACGGGTACGACTGGCGGGCGGCCGAGGCGCGGCTGAACGAGTACCCCCAGTTCGTCACGGAGATCGACGGCGCCACGGTGCACTTCCTGCACGTACGCTCCCCGGAACCGGACGCGACGCCGCTCGTGCTCACCCACGGCTGGCCGGGAAGCTTCCTGGAGTACGTCGACCTCATCGGGCCGCTGACCGATCCGCGCGCCCACGGGGGCGACCCCGCGGACGCCTTCCACGTGGTGATCCCGTCCCTGCCCGGGTACGGCTTCTCCGGCCCGCTGACCGAGACCGGCTGGGGTGTGCCGCGCATCGCCGGCGCGTGGGCCGAGCTGATGAACCGCCTCGGCTACGACCGCTACCTGGCGCAGGGCACCGACTTCGGCTCCTGGGTGGCGGTCACCCTCGCCGCGATGGACGCCGAGCACGCGATCGGGGCGCACATCAACTTCCTCATCACGCCGCCTCCGGGCGACCCGCGCGAGCTGGGCGCACTCGACGAGGACACCGGCCGGCGCCTCGCCCGGCTGGCCCACTTCGTCGACGACGAGTCCGGCTACATGAAGATCCAGGCCACCCGCCCGGTGACGCTCTCGTACGCCCTCACCGACTCGCCGGTCGGGCAGCTCGCGTGGATCGTGGAGAAGTTCAAGGAGTGGACCGACTCCGGCAAGAGCCCCGAGGACGCCGTGGACCGGGACCGCCTGCTCACCAACGTGTCGCTCTACTGGTTCACCCGGACGGCGGGTTCCTCCGCCCAGCTCTACTACGAGACGGCGGACATGCTCCCGGTCAGTGCCGCGCCGCGGCAGCAGCCCCCGCTGCCGGTGCCGCTCGGGGTGGCGGTCTTCCCGCACGACCCGTCGCAGCCCGTGCGGGCCTGGGCCGCCCGGGTCTTCCCGAACATCGTGCAGTGGACCGAGTACGACCGTGGCGGCCACTTCCCGGGGCTGGAGCAGCCGGGGCTCCTGGCCGACGACATCCGCCGATTCGCCCGGACCCTCGGCGGGGCCTGAGCCCCGGGGCGCCGGACCGGGCAGGGCGTCCACCGCCGGGTGGGCGCCCCTCGCCCGCGCGGGGGTCCCGGTCGCGGGGCGTCGACGCACGGCGGACGAACAGCCCGTCGCGGCGACGCTCGGGTTCCGGCATCATGCCGTAATGACCTTCCTGTCCGTGGACGCCGGGCCGCTGCGGCCGTCCCGCCGGTGGTACGCCGTCGCGGCGGTGACCACGCTGCTCGCTCTGCTCACGGGCGCCGGGCTGGCGTTCCTGCCGGGACGGCTGGGCGGCTCTGTCGGACAGGGCGTTCCGGCGGGGCGGTCGGTTCCGGTGCGCTTCGCCGCCGGGGAGGAGGCCGACAGGATGGTGTGGATCACCGGGGCCGGCGCGACCGTGCCGGCGGTGACCTGCGAGCCCTCGGCGTTCGACGGTCGGGAAGCTGACGCGTGGCACAGCGTGTCGACGACCGGGCACGAGATCGTCCGGAGTGCGGGCGGGCGGCAGTGGCGTGGCGTGCTCGTCATCCGGGCCGAGCCACCCGGGCGGTACGCCGTGCGCTGCGACGTGGTCCCGGCCCAGCCCGGCCTCGAGCTGTCGATCGGTGTTCCGCCATGGCTCTACGGGGTGAAGGCTCGGGCGCTGACTCGGCTCGGCGCGGTCGGCCTCGGCCTGACCGGGACGGTCGGTGGCGGGGCGCTCGCGATCATCGTCGCGGCCCGCAGGACCGCGCACCGGCGCCGGCTGTCGCTGCTGCCGTGAGGAGTCGGTGTCCCGGCAGGCGGCCCAGGGCGGATCGGGTGGACGACATGGCTCTCCCGTTCGCGTGGGGGATTTCTGCGATGAGAAGGCCGACCTTGCAGGATTTCCACCAGACATTGATAGACATGACTGGATTCGTTGGCTCCGAAGTGCGGATCCCGCGGGTCGGCGATGGGCGCGATGGCGGGCCGCGCCGTGCCCGTCCTCGCGGGACGTGAGCCGGGATCTCCGGCCCTCGACGCGGGCTGCGGCTCCGGTGGGTGCGGGCAGCGGGGCGCCGGCCTCGATGCCCGGTGGCCCCGGGCGAGGTGGCGTGCGCGTATGCGATCGACGCCATGCCGGAGCCGCCGGCCGGCTACCGGATCGTCGCGGGGGACGTCGCGGTGCCCGGTTCGCCTGTTCTGCAGTGGCGGAATCGGGGGACGCCGACCCCGCCACGCGGTTGTTCGCCAAGTGGGGACTCGTGGTGCGCTCCGGCGCGGTGGTTGACATTCAGGTGGCGCCGGGCTGGGAGGGCGAGGCGCGCATCGGTTGGGGCGCTGCGGTCGCGCCTGCGGCGAGCGTGCGCGTGAATGCCTGCGGTCCTGCCGCGGGTCGGTCGCCGTGGCTGGCCTTCGTCGGCGGGAACCGGGTTGCCCGGCCGGCCTGCGTGCCGATGGTTGTCCGCTCGGCCGGGCGGCAGGCGCAGGTGTGGATGGGGGTGGGGGCGCCGTGCGTCAGGGTGGACCGTCAGTAGCTCAGGATCGAAGGCCGAACCGTCCCTATCGGTAACAATGGGAAGTATCGACCGGCACCAGTTTCCTAATTCAGCCGCCGGTGGTTGTACGAGACGTGGCGGCAACCTCACACTCCATCATGGCAGCCCCGGCGTCGGCGCAGTCCACGTGGCAGATCAGGTGGGCGGAGCGCGAGAACCACCGGCGGCGGTGCGCGTACGACGCGGAGGCCGCGGCCTGGCGGCGGCACCACGACCACCTGATCCGGCTGCGGATCGAGGCGGCCGGGTTCCTCGGGTGCACGCAACCGCGCGCCGGCCTGCCGGTGGACCTCGCCGACGACGAGGTCGTCTACCGGGTACTGCCGGTCGCGGACCTCGTCGAGGTGGACGCGCGGCACGGCACCGGGCTGCCCGCCCCGGGGTTGACCGTGGCCACGGACGGCGTCGCCGGTGACGCGCTGCCGAGGGGCGTGCGGGCCGTCGACACGGGGATGGCCGTCGTGACCAACCACCGCGTCGCCTTCTCCTCCGAGCGCGGGCGGCGGCACGAGTGGAGATACACCGACCTCGTGGGGCCCGCGCATCATCCCGCGGTGCCGCTCACCCTGCTGCACGCCGCCGACGGCGGCCGACTCGCCGGGCTGCGGGTGCCGGCCGTCGCGACCGTGAACTTCCGCTTCTACCTCACCCTCGCCTTCGCCACCGCCGCCGGCGCACGGGCCGCTGTCGCCGAGCAGCTCGACGCCCTGCTGGCCGCCCACCGGGCGGCGCAGCCCGTGCCACCGCCGACGGTCCACCCGCATCAGGCCCCGTCGACCGGGCCGCGTGCCGAACGTCGCGCGGCCCTCGCCGCCGCCGTCGTCGCGGTGGCGTTCGTGACGCTGACCGCCGCCGGCACGGTCGGACCGGAGCGGGCCGGCCCGCCGTCCCGGGCGGGCGAGGGCGCGCGGGGCTCAGCCGCCGCGCCGCCGAACCTCGTCGAGGCCACCGCCCCGGCCGCCCCCGGCGAGCCGGTGGCGTGGGCGACGGGCACGGCGACGTCGGGGGCCGTGGTGCCGGCGGCCTCCACCAGGGGCGACGTGACACGGGTACGCGCGCCGATCAGGGCGCCGCAAGCGGTGGGGGCCGGCGAGGTCGCCGCGCCGGCGGCCCCCTCGACGGCCCCGGTGCCGCTACCGCCCCGGACCAGTCGGCGGATGGCCGGGACCAGCCCCACCGTGGAG
>NZ_JBPQTK010000028.1:0-56876 GCF_051386315.1 Micromonospora sp. URMC 107 | reverse complement strand
GGTCAGGTGGGGGAGATGGCGGGCCAGGGGACGGTGAGTTCGCCGTGGCGCCAGCGGCGGGGGCCGTCGAGGATCGGCCAGCCCGCCCCGCGTACGGCGGACACCGCGCGCAGCCAGCGTTGGCGGGGGCCGTACGGGGCGTAGCCGGCGGCGGCGTGCCAGGCGTCGTCGAGCGCGCGGATCAGGTCGTGGATCCGCTCGCCGGGCACGTTGCGGTGGATCAGCGCCTTGGGTAGCCGTTCGGCCAGCTCCGCCGGGGTGCCCAGGGTGGTGAGCTTCGCGGCCAGGGTGAGCGTACGGGGGCCGTCGGCGTCGATCAGCAGCCAGCCGCCGAGCCGCCCCAGCTCGTCGCAGGTGCCCTCGACCAGCAGCCCGCCCGGGGCCAGCCCGGCGGTCACGGTGCGCCAGGCGTCGGCGACCTCGCGCTCGTCGTACTGACGCAGGACGTTGAACGCGCGGACCAGGGCGGGCCGCAGCCCGGCCAGCTCGAATCCGCCCCGGGCGAAGGTGAGCCGGGGCGGGTCGGCGGAGGGCTGGGCGGCGGCGACGCGTACCGGATCGATCTCCAGCCCGACGACCCGCACGTCGGGGCGGACCGCGGTGGCCAGCCGGGCACGCAGTTCGACGGCGGTCACGGGGCTGGCGCCGTAGCCGAGGTCCACCACCAGCGGGTCGGCCGCCGCGCGCAGCGCGTTGCCGCAGGTCTCGACGATCCAGTTGTCCACGCGGCGGAGCCGGTTGGGGTTCGTCGTCCCCCGGGTCACCACGCCGAGCGGCCGGTGCCGCGCCGTGCCCGCCATCGTCCGCGACCGTCCGGGCCGGCTCAGCCGACCCGGTGCACCTTGTGCTGGGCGGCCTGGGCCAGCGGGCGTACGACGAGGCGGTCCACGTTGACGTGCTGCGGGCGCGTCGCGCACCAGGCGATGCAGTCGGCGACGTCCTCGGCGACCAGCGGCTCGGCGACCCCGGCGTAGACCGCCGCCGCCCGCTCGGCGTCCCCCGCGAAGCGGACCAGCCCGAACTCGTCGGTCCTGACCATGCCGGGGTCGATCTCGATGACGCGCACCGGTCGACCGCAGAGTTCCAGCCGCAGCGTGCCGGCGATCGCGGTCTGCGCGTGCTTCGCGGCGGCGTAGCCGCCCCCGCCCTCGTACACGGTGAAGCCGGCGGTCGAGGAGACGACCACGATGGTGCCGGCCCCGGACGCCTCCAGCGCGGGCAGCAGCGCCTGGGTGACGCGCAGCGTGCCGAGCACGTTGACGTCGTACATCCACTGCCAGTCGCCGACCGACCCGGACTCGACCGGGTCCAGGCCGCGCGCGCCGCCGGCGTTGTTGACCAGGAGGGTGACCGGGCCCAGGGCCGCCGCCGCCCCGGCCAGGCCGGCCACCGACTCGTCGGAGGTGACGTCGCAGGCCACGGCGGTGGCCGCGCCCCCCGCGGCCTCGATCTCGGCCACCAGGGCGGCCAACCGGTCGGTACGCCGCGCGGCGGCGAGGACGTGGAATCCCTCGGCGGCGAGCCGGCGGGCGGTGGCCGCCCCGATCCCGCTGGACGCTCCGGTGACGACGGCGACAGAGGTCATCCGGTCATTCTCCCCCGGAGGGCGGGGGTGGCTGCCGGTGGCGCGGTGATGAGGTCCGTCACGCCCGGGCGCCGTCCCGGCGCATTACGCGTGCCCGATGGGGAAGATGACATTGGCCGGGGACGTTGTCCGAAAGGCGCCGGGCGTGCGGACGGCATCAACCGTGACAAAGGGAGCGGACGTGGCGGAGTTGCACACCGGTGTGGGTCGTCAGCGCGGTGCGCGCCCGTGGCCCCGCCCCCGGCGGATCGCGACGCTCTCGGTGCACACCTCACCCCTGCACCAGCCGGGCACCGGCGACGCCGGTGGCATGAACGTCTACATCCTGGAGGTCGCCCGGCGGTTGGCCGAGGCGGACGTCGAGGTGGAGATCTTCACCCGGGCCACCTCCCGCGACCTCCCCCCGATCGTCGAGACGGCGCCGGGCGTGCACGTCCGGCACGTCAACTCCGGCCCCCTGGGCGGGCTCACCAAGGAGGAGCTGCCGGGGCAGCTCTGCGCCTTCACCGCCGGCGTGCTCCGCGCCGAGGCGTCCCGGCCGCCCGGCCACTACGACCTGATCCACTCCCACTACTGGCTCTCCGGGCAGGTCGGCTGGCTGGCCAAGGAGCGCTGGGGGGTGCCGCTGGTGCACACCGCGCACACGCTCGCGAAGGTCAAGAACGCCCAGCTCGCCGCCGGGGACCGGCCCGAGCCGAAGGCCCGTGTCATCGGCGAGGAGCAGGTGGTCGCCGAGGCCGACCGGCTGATCGCGAACACGACGGTCGAGGCCCGCGACCTGATCGACCGGTACGACGCCGATCCGACCCGGGTCGCGGTGGTCGAGCCCGGCGTGGACCTGGAGAGGTTCCGCCCGGCGCCGGGGAACCGTGATCGCGTCGCGGCCGCCGCCCGTCGTCGGCTCGGGCTGCCCGCCACCGGTTACGTGGTGGCCTTCGTCGGCCGCATCCAGCCGCTGAAGGCCCCGGACGTGCTCATCCGTGCGGTGGCCGCGCTGCGCGAGCGCGACCCGGTGCTCGCCGGCGAGGTGACCGTGGTGATCTGCGGGGGCCCCAGCGGCAGCGGGCTGGACCGGCCGACCGCCCTGATGGAGCTGGCCGCCACGCTCGGCGTCGCCGACCGGGTGCGCTTCCTGCCCCCGCAGACCGGCGACGACCTGCCCGCCCTGTACCGGGCCGCGGACCTGGTCGCGGTGCCGTCGTACAACGAGTCCTTCGGCCTGGTCGCGCTGGAGGCACAGGCCTGCGGTACGCCGGTGGTGGCCGCCGCCGTCGGCGGCCTGGTGACCGCCGTGCGGGACGAGGTCAGCGGCGTGCTGATCGACGGCCACGACCCTGCCGACTGGGCCCGTACGCTCGGGCGCCTGCTGCCGGACCGGCTCCACCGCGCCGAACTGGCCCGGGGCGCCGCGCGGCACGCCCGTAACTTCTCCTGGCACCGCACCGCCTCCGGGCTGCTCGCCGTCTACGGCGAGGCGATCGCCGCGCACCGGGCCCGGCTCGCCTCCGAGCTGGCCGGCGGCCCGGCGATGTCCTGCTCCTGGTGACCGGTCGCGCCGGCCGTCGCCGCCGGGTGCCGGGGCGGTGGCGGCCGTAGAGTGGAGCCGATGAGCGGGAAGAGCGATCTTGCGGCCCTGATCGAGTCGGTCTGCGACGAGCGGGAGCTGGCCTGGGAGTCGACCGGCCCGGGCTCGTACGCGGTCACGCTGCCGGGCACCCACAAGCTGAAGACGGTCTGCAACCTGATCGTCGGAGAGCACGCGCTGCGGATCGAGGCGTTCGTGATGCGCCAGCCGGACGAGCGGCGCGAGGAGCTGTGGGCCTGGCTGTTGCAGCGCAACGCCCGCATGTACGGCGTCTCGTTCTCCGTCGACGCGGTCGGCGACGTCTACCTCACCGGTCGCGTCAACCCCGCCGGTATCGACGCCGACGAGCTGGACCGGCTGCTGGGCGCGGTGCTGACGTACGCCGACGAGTCCTTCGACACCATGCTGGAGATCGGCTTCGGCAGCTCGATTCGGCGGGAGTGGGAGTGGCGGGTCAAGCGGGGCGAGTCCACCGCCAACCTCGCCGCGTTCGCGCACCTCTTCGAGCCGTCCCCGGGCGGCGGTGGGCCCGGGCAGTCGGGTGCCACCGCCGACGCCTCGGGCGCGGATGCCCCGGTCGGAGGTTCGGACCGGTCCTGACGGGTATGCCGCACCGCGCGGTGCGGCACTGGGACCGGCCGCGCGCCGAGGACCAACTGTCGAGGAGCGTGAGCGTCCCATGGCTCAGCGGAACAGCTCAGGTCGCGGCGGGACTGCGACCAGGACGAAACGGCAGGCGGGCAACCAGACCCCGAACACCCCGAATGTCTCCGAGTCCGAGATCTCCCGGATGAAGGTGGACGAGATCCGGGGACAGCTCCGCAAGCGCGGGGTCTCCGGCATCTCCGCCCTGCGCAAGCCGGAACTGGTGAAGACGCTGGCGAAGACCCTGCGGGCGGAGCGCCCCTCGGGTGGTGCCGCGCGTCGCAGCACCGGGCCCGCCGGCCGGGCGACGGGCACGCGGGCGTCGGCCGGGCGGGCAGCCGCCACGAAGAAGGCGGCATCGGGCCGGGCGGCGGGCAAGGCCGCTCCGGGCCGGGCGCAGGCGGCGAACAAGACCGCCCCGGCGAAGAAGGCGGCGGCGAAGAAGGCGGCCGAGAAGAGAGCGGCCGAGAAGAAGGCGCCGGCCAGGAAGGCGCCGGCCCGCAAGGCCGCCGCGAAGGCGGCCCCGGCGAAGAAGACCACGTCGGCGGCCCGGAAGTCCGCGCCGTCCCGCACGTCCGCAGCGGCCCGCGCATCCACGCCGGCCCGCACGTCCTCTGCGGCCCGCACGTCGGCGCCGGCGCCGTCGCGGGCGGGCACGACGCGCGGCGGTACGGCGACCGGGGCCCGGACCGGGCGGAGCACCTCGCGGTCGGTGCGTTCCTCGCAGCTCATCTCGTCCACCGCCGACCGGCCGGAGCGCCCCGGCCGCAGCCTGGTCACCACCAACCACGACGTGATCCGGCGCTGGGCGGGGGAGCGCGGCGCCAGGCCGGCGACGATCGCGGGCACCGAGCGGGAGGGCCGGGCCGGCGTGCTCACCTTCAACATGCCGGGTTACCGGGAGAGCAGCCGGGTACGCGAGATCACCTGGGACGAGTGGTTCCGGACCTTCGACGAGCGGAAGCTGAACCTGATCTACCAGGAGCAGCTCCGGGACGGCCGACCGAGCAACTTCTTCCGTACGGAATCGCCCGATCGTGAGGACGCCTGACGTGTTTGGGGGAATGGTCGACGGGTAAGCGCTGTTGGCCATGACCGAGACCCGAGGCGGGGGCACTCCGGTCCGACGACGGAGCTGTGACCGGCGAGACAGCCCATCCAGGTTGTCTTCGTAATCCCGGGCGAACTAACTTTATTGCACCGCGCCACGCTTGGAACCGTTCGGGGGAGCGGTGGATCGATCAGATCCGTGCACCGAGCGAGGCGCAGGGGACGGGTGGAACAACACCGTTGGGGGACGGTGGCCACCTGTTTGGACCGGCGGCGTGAGCGGGCGACGCCTACGGGGGTGGGCTTCGCCCGCCGCCGCCGGTCATACGGTGCGAACGCCCATCGCGATCACGAGTCGCGATGGGCGTTCTGCTGCCCGCCCGCCGGCCCGCCCGGCTCCTGCCGGCGCTCCCGCCCCGCGTTGATCATGAGGTTGGCGGCGGTGTGGATCTCCAGGGCCGCCGCCAACCTCATGATCAACGCACGGAGGCGCGCACCGGGGCGGGGCCGGGGGCAGCGGCAGCGGCAGCGGTCGGGGTGGAGAGTTGGCGGAGAGCGGCGACGCGGCGTTCGCGGGGTGGGCCGGCCAGCAGGTGGCAGCCGGCGGCCAGCAGTCCCAGCCCGCCGACGATGAGCCAGTGCCGGTCCCCGAGGTACTGCAGACTCACCCCGCCGAGGGTGGGCGCCACGAACGACGCCGCCGGGAACGCCAGGTAGAACACGGACTGGTAGCGGGCCCGCAGCTCCAGCGGGGCGAGATCGGCGTTGATCTGCGCGTTGGGCGGCGCGGCGAGCATCTGGCCGACCGTCCAGACCACCGCCGCGGCCAGGTAGACCGCCACGTCGTCGGCGAACGCGAGGGTGGCGAAGCCGAGCGCCAGCAGCGCGGTGGAGACGGCCAGGACGCGGTCCTTGCGGTGCCGCTCGATCAGCCGCGGCACGAAGAGCTGTCCGAGCACGATCAGCACCCCGCCGAGGGCCACCACCGCCCCGTACGCCGACGGGCGCAGGCCGTCCGACCGCATTGCCAGGGGCATGATCGTCGACGTCTGCATGGTCAGCACGGCCAGCACGAAGGTCAGGCCCACGAAGGTGAGGAAGGTGCGGTCGGTCAGCGCGGTGTGCAGCCCCGGCTGCCGCGACCGCCCCGCCTCCGTCTGCCGCGCGGCCTCCGCCCGCAGCGGCGCCGCTCCGCCGACCGGTGCCGGCCGAAGATCTTGGACACCTGCCGTCCGGTCGGAACGGGAAGTGTCCAAGATCGGTGCAGGCGTGGCGGCGCGACGGGGGAGCGTCTCCGGGACCTTCCAGGCGATGACCGCCGCCGCGAGGACGGTGGCGGCGGCGTCGACCAGGAAGAGCGCGACGAAGCTCGCCTCGGCGAGCAGGCCGGCCAGCAGCGAGGCCACGGCCATGCCCAGGTTGAACGCCCAGAACTGGAGGTTGAAGGCCCGGGAGCGACGCCGTTCGGGCACCACGTCGACGATCGCCGCCACGAAGGCGGGGCTGGGCATCGAGTGCGCCACCCCGACCAGGGCGGCGAGCGCCGCGATCATCGCCAGGTGCCGGCTGAAGGCCAGCCCGACCATCAGCCCGGCGGTGACCAGGTGGGCGGCGAGCAGGGTGGACCGCCGGCCCCACCGGTCGGCCAGCACCCCGCCGAGCAGCACTCCGGCCGCCCCGCCCAACCCGTACGCCCCGACGACCGTCCCGGTGAGCGCCTCGCTCGCGCCCCGCGCCTCGGTCAGGTAGAGCGACAGGAAGAGCATCGCGAAGGCGCCGGCCCGGTTGATCAGCAGGCCGGCCCAGAGGTACCAGAAGGTGGCGGGAAGCCCGCCCGCGGTGTCGTCCAGCCAGCGGCGCAGGGCCCGCACCCGTCCTCCCGACAGTTTTGTTTCCTAACCGAAGCGACCTCGACGGTAGGAAGCCGAGCGCTGCCGCGCCAGCGTGTCGCTGGTCACCGCGTTCCGGTCGGCTCCGCCGTCCGCCCCGGGCCCCTGTCCGGCAGGCCGTCGCCCCGCGCCGGATCCACCGGCTCGGCGGGGGCCGTCGCCGCCGCCTCGGCCGCCTGCGGGGCGGGCGGCCGGATCGCCACCACCGGCACGACGGGACCGGTGGCCGTCCGCAGGGTCGCGGCCCGGCGCTCCCGGGCCGGGCCGGCGATCAGGTGCGCGAGCGCCATCAGTCCGCCGATGGCGGCGCAGCCGAGCCAGAGCTGGGCGTTGCCGGCCTGCTCCCGGACCAGGCCGCCGAGGACCGGCGCGACCGCGGCCGCCCCCTGCCAGGAGAGGGAGAAGACGCCCTGGTATCGGCCGCGCAGCTCGGCGGGGGAGAGCTCGGCGATCAGGGTGGCGTTGGACGGCGAGTTGAGCATCTCGCCGACCGTCCAGACCAGCACGGTCAGGCCGTAGAACCAGGCGGTGTCGGCGAAGGCGGTGAGCCCGAACCCGACGCCCATCACCACGGACGCCAGGGCGAGCACGTGCGACCGGCTCCGGCCCCTGATCAGCCGGGGCACGAAGAGCTGGCCGATGACGATCAGCACCCCGTTGAGCGCGATCACCGAGCCGTAGGTGGCCGGGCTGAGGCCGGAGTCGCCCATCGCGATCGGCAGCATCGAGATGTGCTGGAGGAAGACCAACGCGGCGAAGAGGTTGAGCGTCACGAAGCCGAGGAAGACCCGGTCGCGCAGGATGGTGCGCAGCGCCCCGACCGGCGCGCCGCCGCCCTCGTGGGCGACCGCGCCGGTGGGGGCCCGCCGGGTCTCGCCCACCTTGGCGAAGATGATCAGTGCGGTGATCACGGTGGTGGTCGCGTCGACCACGAAGAGCAGCAGGTAGCCGGCCTCGGCCGCGAGGCCGGCGAGGATCGCCGCGCTGGCGAAGCCGAGGTTGATCGCCCAGTAGTTCAGCGAGAAGGCCCGCAGCCGGTCCTTCTCCGGCACCACGTCGATCACCATCGCGCCGAACGCGGGCCGGGCCGCCTCGGCGAACATGCCGAGCAGCAGGGCGCCGAGCCCCACGGCCCACAGTTCCCGGGCGAAGCCGAGCGCGAGCATCATGGCGGCCGCGCCGAGGTGCGCGGTGAGCAGGGTGGGCCGGCGGCCCCAGCGGTCGCTCAGCGTGCCGCCGGCGGTGGTGCCGAGCGCGCCGCCGACACCCCACAGGCCGAGCACCAGCCCCGCCTGCGACGGGGAGAAGCCGCGTTCCTGCGTGAGGTAGATGGCGAGGAAGACCAGGACGAACGAGCCGAGCCGGTTGATCAGCGTGCCGGCCCACAGGTACCAGAAGGTGACCGGCAGGCCGCCGGTGGTGTCCCGGAACCAACCCCGCATCGTCCGCACGTTCGGCGCCCCCGCCCCGTAATGACCGCCTTGATTATTGCGCCTTACAACCTAGTGCCAGGCCGGATGTCCGGGCAGCGCCTTTTCCACGTGGTGGTCGTCACGACCACCGCCCGCGCGTCGTCCGACGCCGTGCGGCAGGATGATCGGCATGACTGCTAGCGAGGGGCCCACCGTCGGGACGCTGGTCCTGCTGCGGCACGGCGAGAGCGACTGGAACGCCAAGAACCTCTTCACCGGCTGGGTCGACGTCGACCTGACCGAGAAGGGCGAGAACGAGGCGCGCCGCGGCGGCGAGCTGCTGCGCGAGCACGACCTGCTGCCGGATGTGGTGCACACCAGCGTGATGCGCCGCGCGATCCGCACCGCCGAGCTGGCGCTCAACGCCGCCGACCGGCACTGGATCGCCGTGCGCCGGTCGTGGCGGCTCAACGAGCGGCACTACGGCGCCCTCCAGGGCAAGAACAAGAAGCAGACCCTGGAGGAGTACGGCGAGGAGCAGTTCATGCTCTGGCGCCGCTCGTACGACACCCCGCCGCCGCCGATCGCCGACGACGACGAGTTCTCGCAGGTCGGCGACCCGCGTTACGCGCTGCTGCCGGGCGAGCTGATGCCGCGCACCGAGTGTCTCAAGGACGTCGTCGAGCGGATGCTGCCGTACTGGTACGACTCGATCGTGCCGGACATCCTGGCCGGCCGGACGGTGCTGGTGGCCGCGCACGGCAACTCGTTGCGCGCCCTGGTCAAGCACCTGGACCAGATCTCCGACTCCGCGATCGCCAAGCTCAACATCCCCACCGGCATCCCGCTGCGCTACGACCTGGACCCGCAGCTGCGCCCGCTCACCCTGGGCGGCACGTACCTGGACCCGGCCGCTGCCAAGGCGGCCGCCGCCGCGGTGGCCAACCAGGGCCGCTGACGTAGCCACGACGAGGGCCCCTTCCCCCACGCGACGAGCGGGGAAGGGGCCCTCGTCCGTGGCTCAGTTCGGGGTGGGGGCGTTCTGGCCGGTGATCAGGTAGACCACGTGTTCGCCGGCGTTGACGGCGTGGTCGGCGAAGCGCTCGTAGAAGCGGCCGAGCAGGGTGGCGTCGATGGCGGTCTCCACCCCGTACGGCCAGTCCTCGCCGAGCAGCAGCCCGAACAGGCTCCGGTGCAGGTCGTCCATGGCGTCGTCGTCGCCGTCCAGTTCGGCGGCGAGGTCCGCGTCGGGCTTGGCGAGCACCGAGCCGATCTTGATGGCCATCCGGTCGGCGATGGCGGCCATGTCGGTGAAGGTCGGCCGCAGTTCCGCCGGCACGGCCGGCGAGGGGTGCCGGCGCAGGGCGGTCTTGGCGACGTGGTCGGCCAGGTCGCCCATCCGCTCCAGGTCGGCCGCGACGTGCAGCGCAGTGATCATCGCGCGCAGGTCGGAGGCGACCGGGGCCTGCCGGGCGAGCAGGTCGCAGACCCGCTCCTCGACGTGCCGGTAGAGCTCGTCGATCTCGGCGTCCCGCTCGATCACCGTCTCGGCCGCCCGGCGGTCCGCGGTGAGCAGGGCGCGGGTGGCCTGCCGCATCGCGGCCCGGACCCCCTCGGCCATGTCCACCAGCAGCTGGCTGACGATCTGCAGGTCAGCCCGGAACTCGTCGCGCATTGTCACGTCCTGTGGTCGGTGGTCGCCGGCCCGGAGGTCGGCGGGGAGCAGGTGCGCCGCCCACGGTAGGTCGGACGGGCGGACCCGAGGTGAACCTCGGTGAACGACGCCGGACGCGGGAGTGAACTTTCCCGGAAGTGAAGGTGATTCATCCCATTTGCGGGGGTTCCCAGGTTAACAATGACCCTACGATCGCCGGGTGGAATGGGCGGAGACGGTCGCGGTGGCCGTGGCACTGGCGGTCGGGCTGATCGCCGGGTTGCTGCTGCCCCGGCTCGTCCCGGCGCCGGGCGAGCGCGCCACGCGGACGGGGAGCCGGTCCGGCTTCCCCTTCAACAGGGGGAGGCACCCGATCGCCGAGGATCCGCAGTCCGGGATCGGCCGCCGGACCATCGACTCGCTGCGGGCCGGCGTGGTCGTGCTCGACCCGGACGACCTGCCCGTCCTGGTCAACCCCGCCGCCCGCGCGATGGGGCTGCTCCGCACCGGTCCCACCCAGGGCTCGATCGCCGCCCACCCGCTGATCCGTACGCTCGCCGGGCAGGTGCGCCGCACCGGCGTGCGGCGCGAGATCGAGCTGGACCTGCCGCGGGGCCGCGACAACGCCGGGGTGAACCCGCTCGGGGTGCACCTGCGGGCGATGGGGATCGGGGCGGGCTTCATCGCCGTCGAGGCGTCGGACGTGACCGAGTCGCACCGGCTGGCCCGCGTCCGCCGGGACTTCGTGGCCAACGTCAGCCATGAGCTCAAGACCCCCATCGGCGCCCTCCAACTCCTCGCCGAGGCGCTGCTGGACGCCACCGAGCCGGCCGGGGCGGGCGCGCCCGACCTCTCCGAGGACCTGGTCGCCGCCCGCCGGTTCGCCGAGCGCATCCAGCACGAGTCGACCCGGCTGGGCCGCCTGGTGCAGGAGTTGCTGGAGCTGACCCGGCTGCAGGGCGCCGAGCCGCAGCCGCCCCCGGAGCCGGTCGCGATCGACTGGGTGATCGCCGAGGTGATCGACCGGACCCGCACCTCCGCCGCCGCCCGGCGGATCGAGGTGACCGTCGACGCCGAGCGGGGCCTGACCGTCCACGGCAGCGACACCCAGCTCGCCACGGCCGTGGCGAACCTGGTGGAGAACGCCGTCAACTACTCGGGCGAGGACACCACCGTCCGGATCACCGCCCGCGCCACCGACGAACACGTGGAGGTGTCCGTCGCCGACCAGGGCATCGGGATCGCCCCGACCGACGTCGACCGGATCTTCGAGCGGTTCTACCGGGCCGACCAGGCCCGGTCCCGATCGACCGGCGGCACCGGCCTGGGGCTGGCCATCGTGAAACACATCGCCGGCAACCATGGCGGGAGGGTGGAGGTGTCGAGCACTCTTGGTGGTGGGTCGACGTTCACCCTCCGGCTGCCCACCCGTGGCTCGGACGAGGTCCTGGCGACACCGCCCTCCGCTGGGATCGAGGCCGGTCCGGCCGAGCTCCGGCAGGTCTGACAGCACATGGAAAGGAAGTTCCGTTGAGCCGCGTTCTGGTGGTCGAGGACGAGGAGTCGTTCTCCGACGCCTTGTCGTACATGCTCCGCAAGGAGGGTTTCGAGGTGTCCGTCGCCGCGACGGGGACCTCCGCCCTCACCGAGTTCGACCGGACCGGCGCCGACATCGTGCTGCTCGACCTGATGCTGCCCGAGATGTCCGGCACCGAGGTGTGCCGCCAGCTGCGGCAGCGCTCGCACGTGCCGATCATCATGGTCACCGCCCGGGACAGTGAGATCGACAAGGTGGTCGGCCTGGAGATCGGCGCCGACGACTACGTCACCAAGCCGTACTCGCCCCGGGAGCTGGTCGCCCGGATCCGGGCGGTGCTGCGGCGGCAGAGCGCCGAGGCCGCCGAGTCGGGGGGGCCGACGCTGGCCGCCGGCCCGGTCCGGATGGACATCGAGCGGCACGTGGTGACCGTCGACGGCGCCCCCGTCCAGCTTCCGCTCAAGGAGTTCGAGCTGCTGGAGCTGCTGCTGCGCAACGCCGGCCGGGTGCTCACCCGGGGTCAGCTCATCGACCGGGTCTGGGGGGCCGACTACGTCGGCGACACCAAGACCCTCGACGTGCACGTCAAGCGGCTGCGCTCCAAGGTCGAGCCGGAGCCGTCCGCGCCGCGCTTCATCGTCACCGTGCGGGGTCTGGGCTACAAGTTCGAGCCCTGATCGGCGTACGCACGACGGGGCCCGCGCCGCGCGCGGGCCCCGTCGTCGGTCGGTCAGGCGCCGTCGGCGGGGTGCGGGGCGACCAGGCCCTGCCGCCCGCGCGCCCCGCAGACCTCGGCCAGCTTCGCGTACGCGGGGGCGCCGATGAGCGCGGTCAGCTCCGGGCCGTAGGAGACGTACATCGGCTCGGTGCCGACGTGCGCGTCGGTGGAGGAGGTGCACCACCAGTCCAGGTCGTGCCCGCCCGCGCCCCAGCCGCGCCGGTCGAACTCGGCGAGCGTGGAGACCAGCACCTTCGTGTTGTCCGGCCGCTTCACCCACTCCTGGTCGCGGCGGATCGGCAGCTGCCAGCAGACGTCCGGCTTGTATTCCAGCGGGTGCACCCCGTCGCGCAGCGCCTGGGCGTGCAGGGCGCAGCCCGCGCCGGCCGGGAAGTCGGCGTCGTTGAGAAAGACGCACGGCCCGTCCGCGCCCTGGGTGGCGGTGCGGCGGGCGGAGTTCTTGCCGTCGATGGTGTCGTTCTCGGTCCAGTTCTTGAACCCGCGCCGGAAGTGCTGCCACGTCGACGGGGTCAGCCGCTTCACCGCGGCCCGGACCCGCTGCTCGTCCTCGGCGTCGGTGAAGAAGGCGCCGTGCGAGCAGCAGCCGTCGGCGGCCCGGCCGGCGACGATGCCGTGGCAGCCCCGGCCGAAGATGCACGTCCAGCGGGAGAGCAACCACGTCAGGTCGGCCCGGATCAGGTGGTTGTCGTCCGCCGGGTCGGGGAACTCGATCCACTCCCGGGGAAAGTCCAGGGACACCTCACGGCTGCGCGGGTCGTCCGGGTCGTCCACCAGCACGCGGAGTTCGATCTGGCCTGTCACCCGGCCCAGCGTACGCCCGGTGCCCCCACCGGTCCGCCGAGCCGCGCAATCCGGTTGGCCCTAGTGTCTTCAGCATGCGACTGGGTGTCCTCGACGTCGGTTCCAACACGGTGCACCTGCTGGTGGTCGACGCCCATCACGGGGCGCACCCCTGGCCGGCGCACTCGGAGAAGGTCATGCTGCGGCTGGCCGAGCAGATCGGCCCGGACGGCGCGCTCACCGAGGCCGGCGCGGACGGCCTGGTCAAGGCGGTCGGCATGGCCAAGGCGGCGGCCGTCGGGCTGGGCGCCGAGGACCTGATCGCGTTCGCCACCTCCGCCGTCCGCGACGCCACCAACGCCGCCGAGGTGCTGGCCCGGGTGCGCGACGAGACAGACGTACGCCTGGAGGTGCTGCCGGGCGCGGACGAGGCGCGGCTGACCTTCCTCGCGGTGCGGCGCTGGTTCGGCTGGTCGGCGGGCCGGCTGCTGGTGCTGGACATCGGCGGCGGCTCGCTGGAGATCGCGGCCGGCATCGACGAGGACCCGGCCGTCGCGGTCTCCCTGCCGCTCGGCGCCGGCCGCCTCACCCGCGACCGGCTCCGGGTGGACCCCGACAGCGCGGTGGCGCCGCCGACGGAGGCCGTCGACGAGCTGCGGGCGTACGTCGACGGGCTGCTGGAACCGGTCGTCGCGCAGATGACCGCGGTGGGCTGGGAACGGCCGGTGGCCACCTCGAAGACGTTCCGGACCCTGGCCCGGCTGGCCGGTGCGGCACCCTCCGGCGCCGGCCTGTGGGCACCGCGCCGGCTCACCCGCGCCGGGCTGCGGCAGGTGCTCGCGTTCATCCGGCACATCCCGCCGGCCCAGCTCGCCGAGCTGGAGGGGGTCAGCGCCGGCCGGGCCCACCAGCTGCTCGCCGGGGCGGTCGTCGCCGAGGCCGTGCTGCGCCGGCTGGACGTCGAGGCGCTGGACATCTGCCCCTGGGCGCTGCGCGAGGGCGTGATCCTGCGGCGGCTGGACCAGCTCGGCCCGGTGTGAGCGTGCGGAGTGAGCTTGCGGACTCCGCGGTCGCGAACAAAAGGCGGCCCGGAGTGAGCGTGCGGACCCCGTTGGTCGCGGACGAGAGGCGGCCCCGTGTGATTCGCGCGGTTTGCGGTCTCTCGTCACGAGCTGTCGATCGACCCCGGCTACCCTCGATGGTGTGACTTCCCGCGTCCCCGTGCTCCTGTCCACGTCCTCGGTCTTCCCTGAACGGACCGCGGCGGCGTTCCAGCTCGCCGCCGCGCTCGGCTACGACGGCGTCGAGGTGATGGTCTGGACCGACGCCGTCAGCCAGGACGCCGGCGCGCTGCGCGGGCTCGCCGAGCACTACGGCGTCCCGGTGCTCTCGGTCCACGCGCCCTGCCTGCTTGTCACGCAGCGGGTGTGGAGCCCCGACCCGTGGGAGCGGCTGCGCCGCTCCGCCGAGCTGGCGGCGACGCTCGGGGCGCCCACCGTGGTGGTGCATCCGCCGTTCACCTGGCAGCGCGACTACGCGCGCAACTTCGCCGACGGGCTCGCCGCGATCGCCGCCGAGTACCCGGACCTGCGCTTCCCGGTGGAGAACATGTATCCGGTCCGGATGGCGGGGCGGCAGTTCGTGCCGTACGTCCCGGGCTGGGACCCGACCGAGACGGGCTACGCCTCCTACACGCTCGACCTGTCGCACTGCGCCGCCTCGCACACCGACTCGATGGCGATGGCCGACCGGATGGGCGCCAACCTGGCCCACGTGCACCTCGGCGACGGCACCGGCGAGGGCCGCGACGAGCACCTGGTGCCGGGTCGCGGCACCCAGCCCTGCGGCGAGCTGCTCTCCTCGCTGGCCGGGCGCGGGTTCACCGGCTCGGTCGCCGTGGAGGTCACCACCCGGGGCGCGAAGAGCCGCGCCGTGCGGGAGGCCGACCTGCGGGAGGCATTGGAGTTCGCCCGCCAGCACCTCGGCACCCCGTCCCCGGTCGACGCCTGAGCGCCGACCGGGCCGGGCGTCAGACGACCGTGGTGAGCGATTCCTTGGCGCTCGCGCCGGCCTGCTCGCCGATGGCCGCGCGCTTGCGGGCGCGGTGGGCGGCCACGTGCGAGCGGGTGGCGCAACGCTCCGAGCAGAACCGCCGGCAGCAGTTGGACGAGGTGTCGAGGTAGACGTTGCCGCAGCGCTCGTCGGCACACACCCCGAACCGGGCGCTGCCGTACTCGCAGAGCCAGACCGACAGCCCCCAGACCGCGCCGGCCAGGTATTCGGCGCTCACCGAGGCGCCCCGGCTGGTCACGTGCATGTGCCAGTCGCTGGAGTCGTGCCCGGAGATGCGGGGCTGCACCGGGAACGCCTCCAGCAGCGCGTTGAGCTCGGTCACCGCCCGGGCGTCCCGCCCGGAGGTGCCGTACTCGAAGACGTCGCGCAGCCGCTTCTGCGCCCGCCGGAATGTCGCGAGATCCCGCTCCGCCACCTCGTCGCGCATCCACGCGTTGTCGTCGGGGAAGAGGGCCCGCAGGTCGTCGAGGTCGTCCAGGCGGGCGTTGACGAGGTCAACGCCGGTCCGGGCGTACGCGTCGAAGTTCACGCCCACAACCGTAGACGACTCAGGGGGCCCGTGGCGCGTCGATGTAGTGCGGCAGGAACCGCGCGTAGCCGTCGGTGATGAGGCTCGCGCTCTCCCGCAGCCCCACCCCGGCCGACTCGCCGTCGACGATCCAGCTGCCCAGCACCAGCCGGTTGCCGGCGAACTCCGGCAGCGCCCGGAACTCCTGGTAGCACCAGCCCTCGTCGCCGTAGATCCCCGGGTTGGTGATCTCGGTGTCGCCGGTGACGATCCGCACCGAGCCGCCCTCCCGGCCGAGCAGCGGCTTGGCCACGTACTCCGGCATGCCGCGCGGCGAGTCGAGGTACGCCGGCAGCAGCAGCTCGTGCCCGGGATAGAGCTCCCAGAGCACGGCGAGCAGCGCCTTGTTCGACAGCAGCAGCTTCCACGCCGGTTCGATCCAGGTCGTCGGGGTGCCCGGCTCCAGCGCCAGCGGCCCGTACGGCTCGGCGAGCATCCACTCCCAGGGGTAGAGCTTGAAGCAGGTGGTGACCGGCTGGTCGGCCGCGTCGACGAAGCGCCGGCCGTCCCAGCCGAGTTCCTGGATCGGCTGGAGCGTGACCTCCAGCCCGGCCTGGCGGGCGGTCTCGGCGAGGTAGCCGGCGGTCATGTGGTCCTCGCCCGACTCCTCCTCGTTCGACCAGACCACGTGCACCCGGCGGTCGTGCAGCCCCGCGCCGATCTTCGCCCACGCGCCGACGAGGCGCTCGTGCAGGCTGTTCCACTGGTCCAGCTCCGGCCGGGTGTGCTCCAGCCAGTACCACTGGACGATGCTCGCCTCGACCAGCGCGGTCGGGGTGTCGGCGTTGTACTCCAGCAGCTTGGGCGGCCAGCTGCCGTCGTAGGCGAGGTCGAAGCGCCCGTAGAGGGTGGGCGGCGCCTCGCGCAGCGACCGGGCCACCGCCTCGGCCGCCCAGGCCGGGATGCCGAACTCGGCGTAGCGGTGGCGCGCGACGACGTGTTCGGCGGCGGCGACCGACATCCGGTGCAGCTCCTCGGTCGCCTCCTCCAGCCGCAGCACCTCGTCCAGCTCGAACGCGTACGCGGCGGTCTCGTCCCAGTACGACATGATGCCGCCGTCGGGCAGCTCGGTGTCGACGTACACCAGGCCCTGGGAGCGGATGGTGGCGTCCCAGTCCGGCCGGGGGGTGACCGACTCCCGGCGCACCTCAGCCGCCGCAGGAGGCGAGGTGGGTGCCGAAGCCGCCCCGGTCGGGCACCGCCGCGGCGGCGGGCTCGGGCGCGCTGCGCCCGGCGGTCACCGTGGGCGCGCGCAGCGCCAGGGCCACCGTCTCGCCGCCGCCCACCGGGCCGAGGGCGCAGTCGTCATCGTCGTCGTCCGAGGACATGTTGCAGCCGGAGAGGGTGAGCGCGAGGACGGTGAGCGCGCCGAGCTGCACGGAGGCCGACCGGAGTCGGCGGCGGGGGCGTTGTTCCACGTCCATGGTTGTAACCGATGGGGGCCACCGTCGTCCGCCCGCGGGGGGTGCCTGTGATGCGGTTGGGACCTGACCACCGAGGCTGCGCCGCTGCCCCGCGCGGGGCCACCGGCGGGCGTTAGGCTCGATCCATGCTCCGTACCGTCATCCTCGCCGCGTCCCGGTCATCCCAGGTCGAGCGGCTCGTCGCGACGGCCCCGTTCACCCGGGACCTCGTCCGCCGGTTCGTCGCCGGCGCCAAGACCGACGACGCGTTGCGCGCGACCCGCGAACTCGTCGACGACGGTCTCGCGGTCACCATCGACAATCTCGGCGAGGACACCGTCACCCCCGAGCAGGCCACCGCCACCCGCGACGAGTACGTCGGGCTGCTGAAGCTGCTCTCCGGGGCGGGGCTCACCCCGGCCGCCGAGGTGAGCGTCAAGCTGTCGGCGCTCGGCCAGATGTTCGACGAGCAGCTCGCCTACGACAACGCGCGGGCGATCTGCGCCGCCGCCGAGGAGGCGGGCACCACGGTCACCCTGGACATGGAGGACCACACCACCACCGACTCGACCCTGGACATCCTCGCCAAGCTGCGCAAGGACCACCCGTCGACCGGCGCCGTGCTCCAGGCGTACCTGCGGCGGACGGAGTCGGACTGCCGCGAGCTGGCCACGGCCGGCTCCCGGGTGCGGCTGTGCAAGGGCGCGTACAAGGAGCCGGAGTCGGTGGCCTACCAGTCCGCGCGCGAGGTCGACAAGTCCTACGTACGCTGCATGAACATCCTGATGTCCGGCGACGGCTACCCGATGCTGGCCACCCACGACCCCCGCCTGATCGCGATCGGGGAGGACCGGGCCCGCTGGTTCGACCGCGGCCCGGAGCGGTTCGAGTTCCAGATGCTCTACGGCATCCGCCCGGAGGAGCAGGCCCGGCTGGCCGGCGAGGGCTACACCGTGCGGACCTACCTGCCCTACGGCGAGGACTGGTACGGCTACCTGATGCGCCGGCTCGCCGAGCGCCCCGCCAACCTGGTGTTCTTCGGCCGGGCCGTGGTCTCGAAGAAGTGAGTCAGCCGTTCGACCAGCCCCGGGTGCTCAGCACCAGGCGGTAGCCGTCCGGATCGGCCACCGTCACCCCCCAGCGGTCCCAGTACGGGCCGGCGGAGACCCTCGTCCCGCCGGCCCGTTCCAGTTCCCGGACCAACTGGTCTTCGACGGGGCCGTCGAGGTAGAGCACCAGCAGGTCCACAGGAGTCGGCGCCGGCGTCACGGCGAGCTGCTCCCCGCCGACGAGTTCCAGGTGCCAGTGGTCGCCCGGCCGGCCGACCATGAGCAGGTCGTGCTCGCCCGGCGCCTCGGCGGCGGAGCGCCAGAGCACGTCGAGGCCGAGCCCGTCGACCCAGAAGCGTTCGGCGGCTGCCAGGTCGCGGCTCGGCCGGGCGATGCGCAGGTGCGGGGCGGCGGCGGGGGTGAGCGGCATGAGTGGATCGTGCGACCTGAAGCCGGCGTGAGGTCGAGCCCTTGACGGCGTTGGCTAATTGGATTAGCTTTCAGGTTATGACTGTTAGCTACGTGGAGCGGGACGGCGGACGGATCGCCTACGAGGCGCACGGGCGGGGGCCGCTCGTCGTCCTCTCGCACGGTGTGGGCGAGAACCGTGGCTCCTTCCGCCATCTGGTCCCGCTGCTCGTCGCGGCCGGGCACCGGGTGGCGTCGGTGGACGTCCGGGGGCACGGCGCGTCCAGCGCCGGCTGGCCGTCGTACACCCCGGCGGAGGTCGGCGCCGACCTGCTCGCGGTGGTCCGCGACCTGGGCGGCGGGCCGGCCACCCTGGTCGGCAGCTCGTCCAGCGCGGCGGCCGTGGTCTTCGCCGCCGCCGACGCCCCCGCCCTGGTCAACGGCATCGTCCAGGTCGCCCCGTTCGTCGAGGAGCCGAAGCTCAACCCGGTCACGCGGGTGGTCCAGACCGCCGTGCTGCGCAGCCCCCGGATCTTCGGGCTGTTCCATCGCACGCTCTTCCCGTGCGACCGGCCGGCCGACGACGCGGCGTACCGCAGGGCGATGGTCGCCAACCTGCGCGAACCCGGCCGGATGGCGGCGATGCGCGGCGTGCTCGCGCCGGCCGAGCCGCACTGGACCGCCCGCGCCCGCGAGGTCCGGCAGCCGGTGCTGGTGCTGATGGGCACGAAGGACCCGGACTTCCCCGACCCGGGCGCCGGGGCGCGGGCGGCCCGCCGGCTCTTCACCACCGCCGAGGCGCGGATGATCGACGACTCCGGCCACTACCCCCACGCCGACCAGCCGGCCCGCACCGCCGCCCAGCTCACCGAGTTCCTGGCGGTCACCGGTGCCTAGGGTCGGGCTCAACCAGCGGAGCGTGGTGCGCGAGGCGGCCCGGCTCGCCGACGAGGTCGGGGCCGACCAGCTCACCCTCGCCGCGCTGGCCGGCCGGCTCGGCGTCGCGCTGCCCAGCCTCTACAAGCACGTCCGGGGCGCCGACGCGCTCGCCCAGAAGCTCTCCGCGCTGGCCACCGCCGAGCTCGCCGACGAGCTGACCGCCGCCGTCGCGGGCCGGGCCGGCGGGGAGGCGCTGCGGGCCGTCGCCGCCGCCTACCGGGCGTACGCCCACCGGCACCCCGGCCGCTACCCGGCCAGCCAGCGGGTGCCCGACCCGACCGACCCGGAGCACGTCGCCGCGGGGGAGCGGGCCGTCGGGGCGATCCGGGCCACCCTGCGGGGCTACGGGCTCGACGGCGACGACGCCCTCGACGCGACCCGGATGCTGCGCAGCACCCTGCACGGGTTCGTCTCGCTGGAGGCGGCCGGCGGGTTCGGCCTGCCCCGCGCCGTCGACGCCTCCTTCGACAGCCTGGTCGCCGCGCTGGACGGCGCGTTCCGGTCCTGGCGACACCCGTGAAGGCCCTGGGCCTGCTGCTGCTCTTCCTGCTGGAGCTGGCCGTCCTGGCCGCCGGCGCCTGGTGGGGCTGGACCCTGGACGCGGCGCCGCCCGTGCGGGTGGCCGCCGCCGTCGCCGTGCCACTGCTGCTCGCCGCGCTCTGGGGCGTCCTCGGCTCGCCGAAGGCCCGCGTGCCGCTGCCGCCGGCCGGCAAGCACGCGTTCCAGGCCGCCTGGTTCGTGGCGGGCGGCGGGATGCTCGCCCTGCGCGGACTGCCACTGGCCGGGGTCGCGCTCGTCGTGGCGTGGGCGGTCACCGTCACCCTGCTCCGCCTGACGGGCCGCCCCGCCTGAACCACCCGGGGTTTGCCGGGCGGCGTGGCTCGCCGGGCCGTGGTCGCCGGGGCGGCCCGATGGTCGTACCCTTCGGCGGGTGACTGACGGGCAGCCCGGCACGGACGGCCGACCGGTGACGGACGGCACGCCGGCCACCGCCACAGCAAAGGACGAGCCGCCCGACCGGGCCGAGCCCACTGTCGAGGCCGACCCGGCTGACGCCGCCGACCCGGCTGACGAGGCCGAGCCCGCTGACCGGGCGGGACTCACTGCCGAGGTCGAGCCCGCCGAGAGAGCCGAGCCCGCCGTGCCGCCCGCGCCGGCCGTCGTGAGCGCGCCGCCCGTACCGACTGCTGCCGCCGGCGGACCGGCGGCTCCCGGCGCACCGGTTGTCGCGGCGGCCGGGACCGGGCCCGTCGGGCCCGTTCCGGCGGCCGCGGGCCCCGCGCGACCGTCGCGGCGGCTCCGGCCGCTCGGGGTGGTGCTGGCGGCGGTCGTGCTGCTGCTGGCCTGTGGCCTGCCCGCGGCGCTGCTGACCGGGCTGGTGCGGGCCGGCGACCCGCCGGCCCCGGGGCCGTCCGCCGACGCACCCGACGACCCCGCCGCCGCGGCCGCCCGCCGGCTCGGTGAGCGCATGACGGCGGAACTGGTCCGGCAGTCCGCCGCCCTGCTCGGCGGGGACCGCGCCGGGTTCCTGGCGGTCGCGGAGCCGGCCGCGCACCCGGACCTGCGCCGCCGGTACGCCGCGCTGCGCGCGCTGCGGGTGACCGCCTGGCAGGCCGGCGCGACCGGCCTGCCCACCCCGGTCGAGGGCCGGCCCGGCGAATGGCGGCTGCTGGTCGAGTTCCGCTACTGCTTCGTCACGCCGGGCTGCCGCACCAGCCGGGTGCTGACCGGCACCCGCTGGCGCGAGGGGGAGCGGCCCCGGCTGCTCGCCGTGGAACCGTCCCGGTCCGCCGAGACCGGCACCCGGCCCTGGGAGGTCAGCGAGCTGGCCGTGGCCGTCGGCCCGCGTACGCTCGTGGCCACCACTCCCGCCCTGCGCAGGAAACTGCCCGGCCTGCTCGCCCAGGCGGAGGCCGCCGCCCGGATCGCCGACACGTACGCCGTGGACGGCCGCACGCCGGACCGGTACCGGATCTTCTACGCAGGCCGGGGCGAGTGGCAGCGCTGGTACGGCGGCGGCCGGCCGAAGTGGACGGGCGGGTACGCGGTCACGGTCGGCGGCGGCCACCACGAGGTGGTGCTGAACGCCGACGGGCTCGCCGCCAGCGGGGTGGACGACCTGCTCCGGCACGAGCTGACCCACGCCGCGTCCCTGCCCGAGCGGGGTTACCCGGGCAAGGGCACCTGGTGGCTGGTCGAGGGGCTGGCCGAGTACGCGGGCGCCGACGGCGAGCCGATCGACCGGTACGCCGGGCTGGCCGAGGTGCGGCGCCTGCTCGGCGGCGGCTGGGACGGCCGTCTCGACAGCCTCAGCCCGGCCGACGACGCCCCGGCCGACCGGGTCAGCGGCAGCTACGGCATCTCCTACCTGGCGGTACGGCATCTGGTCGACCGGTTCGGCCCGGAGCGGCTGCTCGCCTTCTTCGCGGCCGTGGTGCACGAGCGCACGCCGCTGGACCGGGCGGCCGAGCGGGTCCTCGGCGAACCCTGGTCCGCCCTGCACGACGAGTGCGTCCGACACGTCCGCGCCGTGGTCGGCTGAGGGATCCGAGCGGCGCCGTCCGGGGCGGTCGCGGCAATCATGATCGACCGCTGTCGGGCCGCGCCGGCCGACCTGACACACTGGTGCCCGCTCCCAGCGCGGAGCCCCGGTCCGCGTCCGGAAGCGGCCCGGGGCACCCGCCCGGTGGCTCCGGTGGCGCCGCCGGAGCCACCGGGCGCCTTCCGCTCGGCGGGCGGCCCCCCGATCCGATCGTGGCGGGGCGGGTGGCGTCCGGGGTGCCGGGCAGCGGTTCGACCGCCTGGGGACCGGGCGGCACGGGGACGGCAGCGCCCGGACGAGGACCGACCGGACGCCGCGCGCAACAGGTTCGACAACGAACCGACCGGTCGGGTGGACACCGGCGAGAATCATGATCAGTTGTACGAAGGGATCGCGCCGGTCACAGCCGTCCCGCTACCGTACTGGTAACACGCGCGTCGCCGGTCCGGGCGGGACGAACCCGTCCGGTGGCACGCGCCGGGCATGGGATTGGTCGGTGAGCCATGGCCGGGTCGCAGTCCGACGGACGGCTGTCGGAGGTCAAGTTCCTCACCGTCGCCGAGGTGGCGACGGTGATGCGGGTGTCGAAGATGACGGTCTACCGCCTGGTGCACAGCGGTGAGCTCACCGCGGTGCGGGTCGGCCGGTCGTTCCGGGTGCCCGAACACGCGGTGCACGAATACCTGCGGGGCGCCTTTCAGGAGACCGCCTGACCCTCCCGCGGACCGCCCCTCGAGCACGACGTAACGGGCATCGACGGGGGCGCGTTGGTCCTGCTGACGCTCTCCGGCTACCCTGGACCCCGACCGTGACCGCAGGTGCGCCCTGCCGCTTACCCCGCTGGTCCGGTCCGTTGTCCGCAAGCGGTCGCCGACGCCACGTTGTGGCGTCATCCGGTCGCCCCGCACGTTGCATCGAAAGGCTTTCGTATGGGCTCGGTGGTCAAGAAGCGCCGCAAGCGCATGGCTAAGAAGAAGCACCGCAAGCTGCTGCGCAAGACCCGCGTCCAGCGTCGCCGTCTCGGCAAGTGACCGGGGCCGGGTTCCGGCCCGGCTCCCGTCGTCACTTGCCAACTGTCGACCCTCGGAGGCTCAGGTGATCACGCCGCGGATGTCCCGGCTCGATCCCACCTGCCGAGGGAGGTGCGCGACATGACCCCCGGTGGCACCCCAGGTGCCCCGGGGGTGGTCGTCGTCACCGGGGTCAGCCGCTACCTCGGCGCGCACGTCGCCGCTCGGCTCGCCGCCGATCCCCGCATCGAGCGGGTCATCGGCGTGGACCAGCCCGAGCCCGGCGCGGAGGTCGCCGACCTGCTCGACCGGGTCGAGCGCGTGCGCATCGACCCCGGCTCGCTCGGCGGCCTCCTCGCCGATCTCGACGTCGACGCGGTGGTCCACCTCGCACTGGTCACCTCGCCGGACCCGCAGCACGGCGGTCGCTCGGCGATGAAGGACCAGAACGTCATCGGCACGATGCAGCTCCTCGCCGCCTGCCAGCGCGCCCCCCGCCTGCGCAAGCTCGTGGTCCGCTCGTCGACCGCCGCCTACGGGGCGTCGTTCCGCGACCCGGCCGTCTTCACCGAGGAGACCGAGCCGCGCGAGGTGCCGCGCGGGGGATTCGGCCGCGACATCCTCGACATCGAGGGGTACGTCCGCGGCTTCCGCCGCCGCCGGTCCGACGTCACCGCGACCGTGCTGCGCTTCGCGCCGTTCATCGGCTCGACCGCCGACACCACCCTCACCCGCTACTTCTCCCGGCCGGTCGTGCCCACCGTGTTCGGGCGTGACCCCCGGTTGCAGTTCCTGCACTTCGACGACGCGCTGGAGGTGCTGCACCGGTCGATCGTCGAGGACCATCCGGGGACGTACAACGTGGCCGGGCCCGGGGTGCTCTCCCTGTCGCAGGCGATCCGCCGGGCCGGCCGGGTCGCCGTGCCGGTGCTGGAGCCCGGCCTCTCCAGCGCCGCCGCGATCGCCCGCAACCTCGGCTTCGGCCGCTACGGCCTGGACCAGGTCGACCTCTTCGTGCACGGGCGGGTCGTCGACACCAGCCGGCTGGAGCGGGAGTACGGCTTCACGCCCCGCTCCACCGCCGCCGCCTTCGACGACTTCATCCGCGCCCACCACGGCGGGGTCGTGGTGCACCGGGACCAGCTGGCCGTCGCGGAGCAGCTCGTGCAGGACGGGATCCGGCAGGTCCGGGCGGCCGTGCGGGAGGGCTCGTGACCGGCCCGGAGGAGCGGCGCGACGGCCGCTACGACGTACCGCTGACCGTGGCCGCACCGGACGCGGAGCCGGCGCGGGCCAACGGACACCACCGCGCCACGCCCGACGAGCCCGACACGTTCGCCACCGACGAGCTGGTCGCGGACGAAGCGCCGGCCGCCCTCGACGAGCCGGCCGCCCTCGACCCGCCCGACACCGGGGCCACCGACGCGCCGGCCGCCGTGGCGGACCGGGCGCCGGGCGGCGCGGGTCCGAACAAGCCGGCGGTGCCGGACCGGCCCGGCGACCACTGGGACCGCAAGGTCGCCAGGGGCCTGGCGTTCCTGCGTCGGCGGCTCTCCGGCGAATACGAGGTCGACGAGTTCGGCTTCGATCCGGAGATCACCGAGGCGGTCTTCCACCCGCTGCTGCGGATGCTCTACCGGGACTGGTTCCGCACCGAGGTCACCGGCCTGGAGCACGTGCCCGCCGAGGGCGCCGGCCTGGTGGTCGGCAACCACTCCGGCACCGTGGCGCTGGACGCGCTGATCCTCTCGGCCGCGCTGCACGACCAGCACCCGGCCCGCCGCTACCTGCGGCTGCTCGGCGCCGACCTGGTCTTCCGGATGCCGGTGGTCTCCGAGATCGCCCGCAAGACCGGCGGGACGGTCGCCTGCAACCCGGACGCCGAGCGGCTGCTCGGCAACGGCGAGCTGGTCGGCGTCTTCCCCGAGGGCTTCAAGGGCATCGGCAAGCTCTACTCCGAGCGCTACAAGCTGCAACGCTTCGGCCGGGGCGGGTTCGTCTCGGCGGCGCTGCGCACCGGCACCCCGATCGTGCCGGTCGCCATCGTCGGCGGCGAGGAGATCTATCCGATGCTCGCCGACATCAAGCCTCTGGCGCGCCTGCTCAAGCTGCCCTACTTCCCGGTCACGCCGACCTTCCCCCTGCTGGGGCCGCTCGGCATGGTGCCGCTGCCGAGCAAGTGGCTGATCGAGTTCTGCCCGCCGATCCCCACCGCGCACCTGACGGACTCCGCCGACGACCCGCTGGTCGTGTTCAACCTCGCCGACCAGGTGCGGGAGACCATCCAGCAGACCCTGCACCAGCTGCTGGAGCGGCGTCCGGACCCGTTCGGTCCCTAGGGGCGCGGGCGGGCGGTGGCGTCAGCCGTCGCGGCGGCGACGGTGCAGCGCCAGCCCGGCGCCGACCGCCCCGGCGACCAGGCCGGCCGCCGCGGTGGACGGCACGGCGATCTTGACGGCGCGGCGGCCGGTGCGGAAGTCGCGGACGTCCCAGCCGCGCTGCCGGGCCTCCCTGAACAGGGCGGCGTCCGGGTTCACCGCCACACCCCGGCCCACCATGGAGAGCATCGGCAGGTCGTTGCACGAGTCGCTGTAGGCGGTGCAGCGGCGCAGGTCCAGCCCTTCGACCGCGGCGAGCTGGGTGACCGCCTCCGCCTTGGCCGGGCCGTGCATCAGGTCGCCGACCAGCCGGCCGGTGTACGCGCCGTCGACGATCTCGGCGACCGTGCCCACCGCGCCGGTCAGGCCCAGTCGCGCGGCGATCACCCGGCCGATCTCCACCGGCGCGGCGCTGACCAGCCAGACCCGCTCGCCGGCGTCCAGGTGCCGCTGGGCCAGCTGGCGGGTGCCGGCCCAGATCCGGGGCGCCATCAGCTCGTCGAAGATCTCCTCCGCGAGGCGCTCCACGTCGCCCACCCGCCAGCCCTCGACGAAGGCGAGGGCGGCCTCCTTGGCCTGCGACATGTCTCCGGCGTGCTCGGTGGCGAGCAATCGGAACCGCAGCTGCTGCCAGGCGAACCGGGCCAGGTCGGTGGTGGTGAAGTAGTTGCGCGCGGCGAGGCCCCGGGCGAACCAGTAGATCGACGCGCCCCGCATCATCGTGTTGTCGACGTCGAAGAAGGCCGCCGCGGTCGGATCGGGCTCCGGGGGAGCCAGGGGCGCGAGGTCGGTCTCCGCCCAGCCGGCGGTGTGACCGTGGGCGTCGGTGCTGACGGTCACCTTGCGGCTGCGGGCCACGCGACCTCCCTCCGCTCACCGGCGCGACGTGTGCCTCCGGCGAGGGTAGCCGGGCGCGGGTGACGGACGGCCGCCCGAGGGGTGAAGTGTGGCGCGGACGTCCCCGCCGGACTCGGTCGAGGTGGTCAGCGGTCGCCGGGGCAGGCAGCCGGGGCCGGGCCGAGGGCGTCGCTGCCGGCGGGTGCGGGCAGGCCGCAGGCGATCGCCGCGCGCAGCGCGTCGGAGCGCTTGCGGACCGCGTCGAGCAGGGCGAGGGAGCGGCGGATCCGGTCGCGCTCGGCCCGGCTGGCGTCGTCGAGGAGCCCGCCGACCGCCCGGCGCTGACCGGTGAGGAAGGAGTTGACCGCGTCCAGCGCCGCCGGGTCGGAACGCTGCGTCGCGGAGGTGGTCAGCAGGCGTACGCCCTGACGGGTGTCGGCGTCCATGTCGTCCAGCACCGCGCTGAAGCCGTCCTCGTCGCCGCGCAGGGCGGCCGCCTCGGCGAGCCGGGTGCGGGCGAAGTCCAGGAACAGCTGGCCCCGGCTGACGTCCGAGCTGGCCAGCGCGAGCTGGGCGCGTTCGGTGGAGCGCTTCATGCCGTACAACGCGTCGCCGGGGACGGCGTTCTCGCTGGCGGCCGAGATGCCCGAGAGGGCGACGGCGCCGGCCGCGATGCCGACCAGGACGGCGCCGCGGGCGCGGGCCCGGCGGGCGGTCACCGCCGGCAGCAGCCGGTTGCGGCCGGCGTCGGCGGCGGAGCGCCGGGACGACGGCTCGGTCGTGGCGGCGGCCGGGGCGCCGATGCCCTCGCGCTCGGCCGTGGCCAGCAGCATGGCCCGCAGTCCGGTGCGGAACTCCGGGTCCACCTCCACGGCGGGCGGGGCCGCGGGCAGCCGCTGACCCACCGCGACGAGCGCGGCCAACTGGTCGTCGGCCCGGGACCGGACGTGGTGTCGCCGGCCCCCGTTGGCCTCGTCGAGAAGCTGCGCGAAGCGCTCCGCGCGCCGACGGGAGAAGAGGTTGCTGTCCACCGCGGGCACCTCCTCTCGCTGGTCGCGGCCGGTCGGCCGCTGTCATCGACAGCGACCGGTGACGGCGTGACACCACGGACGAAGGTCGTGGCCGGCCGCACTGCCGGACCTCGGGGGCCCGGGGGATGCCGGGGCTACCACCGGTCGCACCCGGAGAAACGGTCCGGACCGGACATGGGTTACGGGGCCGGCGGAGGCGAAATCACGGAAAGTGATCGCCGTCACGGGGGCACAACGCCACTGGCCTGCGCGCACATCGATCGATGCGCGGCAGTCTCCTGCACGGGCCTACGGTTGGAAGCCGTCCGGCAGCAGTCGGGCCAGGGCGCGCACCGCGCGGTACTGGAGCGCCTTGATCGCGCCCTCGTTCTTGCCCATCGCGCGGGCCGTCTCGGCCACGGAGAAGCCCTGCAGGAAGCGGAGCACGATGCACTCCTGCTGCTCCGGGTTGAGCTGCTTGACGGCGCTGAGCAGGGCCACGTTGGTGATGTGCTCGACGACCGCCGCCTCCGGGCTGCCCTCCGGGCCCCGATCCTCGCGGTCGGCGTCCAGCACGTCCCCGGTGGTGACCTCCAGCCGGTAGCGGCCGGACTTGAAGTGGTCCGCCACCAGGTTCCGGGCGATCGTGACCAGCCAGGCGCCCAGGTCGCGCCCCTGCCAGGTGAAGCTGCCGATCCGCTTGAGGGCGCGCAGGAAGGTGTCGGAGGTGAGGTCCTCGGCGAGCTGGCGGTTGCCCACCCGGAAGTAGACGAACCGGAACACGGTGTCGACGTACCGGTCGTAGATCAGCCCGAACGCCTCGGACTCGCCGGCCTGGGCCCGCTCGACCAGCCCCCAGACCTCGGTGGCCGGGTCGGACGGGTCCGGGCGGCTGGGGAAGCCCGTCGAGGTGTTGACCGGCGCGGCGGGGGCCGGCGCGGCGGCGGCCGGCACGGCCGGGAGTACCGCCGTCTCCGCGCCCGACTCGTCGGGCGCCTTGGCGGGCTCCGTGGTGCGGCGGCCCTGCGCCGGCATGGTGGGCCGGGCGGGGACCGCGACCCGGCCGCCGGCCGGCTTCGCGTTGCCGCCCGGTGTCGCGGTGCGGGGCGGCGGTTCGTTCTGGTGCGGCCGGCTGCGGGTCCGGCTCGACGCGCCCTCTCCCCGGACGGCGAGGCTGCCCGTGTCGTCCAGCGGGCCGCGGGCGGCGGGCCGTTCGTTGACCGCGCCGCGGACGGCCGGGTTGGTCAGGCCGGCCGGCCGTTCCGCGTATCCGAAGGTGGTCACCGCGCCGCCTCCGTCCCACCGGCCGACCGCGCCGGTCGACGCGTCGCCGTAGTTGCCCGGCCGGCACGGCCGGGCAGGGCTGGCTCGGGGTGTGCCGACGGGCGGCAGATCCCCTTGAGGTGCTGGTCCAATGCGCTCACAGGCACGGGGGCCTCCTCGGGCTGAGGGGTGTCGACTCACGGCAAATGGGGTGAGCCGACCCGAGTGATGATAGGGCCAACGTCACCCACGCGTGGCAAGTCCGTTACACAGGGCGGAAGTATTTCCCGTCGCGTCGCACACCTGGCGGACCGGTTGTCCGTCGTGTGCGGTTGACTTTCGGATTACGGCGTGGACGCGAATGTAATTCCAGGTCAGCGTGCGCGTGGCGGTGCCGGGGCGGGGCGGCGTCGCGGGTGTCGGGTCAGGACCGTCCGGCACACCCGGTGCGTCCGGCGTGTCCTGTGGACGGGACCGGTTCCGTCCCGTCCGCGCACGCCGGTAGTCCCGTGCACGGGACTCCCCGGGCCGCCGTTCCCGCCGGCCGGCGACGTCCACGTCGGCCTTCCGCGGGCATGGCCCCCAGGCCCCGCGCTGTGCCAGACTCAGCCACCGTGCAGGACGCAACCGACAGCCCCGCCTCGACCCTCGTCGAGCGGCTCCACCGGGCCGCCGCCGCCCACGGCGACCGACCCGCGCTGCACTGGCGCGAGCGGACCACGACCTGGTCCGAACTGGACGCCTCGGTGACGGCCACGGCCCACGCCCTGGCGGCCCTGACCGGGGCGCCCGCCGGGCCCCGCCCGACGCCGGGCACCACCGCCGCCGACCGGCACCCGCCCCGGATCGCCGTCGCGCTCGGCAACTCGCCGGACTTCGTGGTCAGCTGCCTGGCCGCGCTGCGCGCCGGGCTGGTCGCGGTGCCGGTCAACCCCGGCCTCACCGCCCCCGAGCTGCGGCACGTGCTGGCCGACTCCGGCGCCTCGGTGCTGATCGGCACCGAGCGGGTGCGCGACCTGGCCGCCGGCGTCGCCGGGGACCTGCCCGCGCTCCTCGCCGTGCACACCGCGCCGCCGGTGGCCGACGCGGGCCACCCGTTCCCCGAGCGGGGCGGCGACGACCTGGCGCTGCTGCTCTACACGTCCGGCACCGAGGGGCGGCCGAAGGGCGCGATGCTGACGTACCGGGCGCTGGCGGCCAACCACGAGCAGGTCGGCCGCATCGACCCGGCCGTCGTCGGGCCGGACGACACCGTGCTGCTGGCGCTGCCGCTGTTCCACGCGTACGGGCTGAACGCGGGGCTCGGCGCGGTCGTCCACCATGGCGCGACCGGGGTGCTCGTCGACGACCTGGGCCCCGACGCGGGGCTGGCCGAGATCGCCCGGCACCGGGTCACCGTGCTGGTCGGCGTACCGTCGATGGTGGCCGCCTGGTCCACGGCGGACGCCGCCGCCATCGCCGCGGCGATGGCGTCGGTCCGGGTCGTGGTCTGCGGCGCAGCGCCGCTGGAGCCGGCCGTCGCGGCGCGCTTCGCCGAGGTCGCCGGTCGCCCGGTGCACGTCGGTTACGGGCTGACCGAGACCGCGCCGGTGCTGACCTCCACCCTGGTCGGCGGGGAACCGAAGGCCGGCTCGATCGGCCGCCCGCTGCCCGGCGTCGAGCTGCGCCTGGTCGGCGCGGACGGGGCCGACCTGTGGCGCGACGGCGTGGCCGAGTCGGACGCCGACGCCGACGCCGACGAGCTGGACCTCTCCGACGTCACGCCGGGCACCGACCCGGGCCAGGTCGTGGTGCGCGGGGCGAACGTCTTCGCCGGCTACTGGCCGGACGGCCGGGGCGGCCCGGACGCCGACGGCTGGTGGGCCACCGGCGACGTGGCGTACGCCGACTCCGACGGCGACCTCTTCCTGGTGGACCGGATCGGCGAGCTGATCCTGGTCAACGGCTTCAACGTGTACCCGCACGAGGTCGAGCTGGTGCTCTCCGCGCACCCGGGGGTGGCCGAGTCGGCGGTACTGGGTGTGCCGCACCCGCGGACCGGCGAGACTGTGCGGGCGTACGTGGTGCCGGCACCGGGGCGTCCGGTGACCGGTGCGGAACTGCTCGCCCACTGCGCCCGCAACCTGGCCCGGTTCAAGTGCCCGACCGCCGTCGAGTTCGTCGACGAGTTGCCGCACTCGGTGATCGGCAAGGTGCGCAAGACCCTGCTCCGGCCGGGGTCGCCCCCGACGGCCCCGGTGCCGTCCCCGGCGGCGTCGCCGGAGACCCGCCCGCCGGCCCCGGCCGGCACCAGCACGACGGAGGAGAGCGATGCGTGAGCCCCGACTCACCCTGATCACCCGCCCCGGCTGCCACCTCTGCGACGAGGCGAGGGCGGCGCTGGACCGGGTGGTGGCGGTCACCGGGGACCGGTGGACCGAGAAGGACGTCACCGACGACATCGAGCTGGAACGCGAGTACGGCGACCGGCTGCCCGTGGTGCTGCTCGACGGCAAGGAGCACGGCTACTGGCGGGTGGAGGAGGAGCGGCTGCTGCGCGACCTGACCACGCCGCAGCTGTAGCGCCAGGCGTTAGGGTGCTCCGATGACCCCTGCGCGCCACCACCTGGTGTGGGACTGGAACGGCACCCTGCTCAACGACCTGAGCCTGGTGGTCGCCTCCACCAACGTCGCCTTCGCCAGCGTCGGCGGGCCCGCCGTGACCACCGACGAGCACCGGGTGCGGTTCCGCCGGCCGATCGCCGACTACTACGCCGAGGTGCTCGGCCGGGCGGTCGACGACGACGCGTTCGGCCGGCTGGACCGGATCTTCCACGACGCGTACCGCACCGGGCTGACGACCTGTGAGTTGGCGCACGACGCCACCGACGCGATGGCGGCCTGGCCGGGCAGCCAGTCCCTGCTGTCCATGTGGTTCCACGAGGAGCTGGTGCCGACCGTGCACACGTACGGCCTCACCGGGCGCTTCGTCCGGGTGGACGGGCTGCGGGCGAGCGTCGGCGGGGACCGCAAGGCCGAGTCGCTGCGGGGGCACCTGACGGAGCTGGGCGTCGACGGCCGGGACGTGGTGCTGATCGGGGACTCCGTCGACGACGCCGACGCCGCCGAGGCGGTGGGGGGCCGCGCCGTCCTCTACACCGGCGGGTTCACCGACCCGGCGCGGCTGCGCGCCTCCGGCCACCCGGTCGCCGACACCCTCAGCGAGGCCGTGCGCCTGGCGGCCACGCTGCCCTGACCGGGCCGGCGGTCAGTTGCGCAGGTAGGCCAGCACGGCCAGGACCCGGCGGTGCTGCTCCGTGTCGGGCGGGAGCTGGAGCTTGGTGAAGATGTTCCGGACGTGCTTCTCGACGGCGCCGTCGGTGACCACCAGGGTCTTCGCGATCGCCGTGTTGGAGCGGCCCTCGGCCATCAACGCGAGCACCTCGCGTTCGCGCGGGGTGAGCTCGCGCAGCGGGTCGTCACGCCGGCGCCGGGCGAAGAGCTGGCCGACCACCTCGGGGTCGAGCACCGTCCCGCCGGCGGCCACCCGGTCCAGCGCGTCGAGGAACTCGTCGATCGCGGCCACCCGGTCCTTGAGCAGGTAGCCGATCCCGCCCCCGCCGCCGCCGGTGGTGGCGAGCAGGTCGTCGGCGTACGACACCTCGACGTACTGGGAGAGGACCAGGATCGGGGTGCGGGGCACCAGCCGGCGGGCCTCCACCGCCGCGCGCAGCCCTTCGTCGGTGTGCGACGGCGGCATCCGGACGTCGACGATCGACACGTCCGGCCGGTGGGCCACCACCGCCACCACCAGCGCCTCGCCGTCGGCCACGGCGGCCACCACCTCGTGCCCGCGCTCGGAGAGCAGCCGTACCAGCCCCTCCCGGAGCAGCACCGCGTCGTCCGCGATCACGATCCGCATGTCCTGTTGTCTACCACGTACGGCTCACAGCGGGAGCTCCGCGCGGATCTTGGTGGGCCCACCGGCCGGGCTGACCACGGAGAGCCGGCCGCCGGCGGCGCGGACCCGGTCGGCGATGCCGACCAGCCCGTGACCCTTCGCCAGGTGCGCGCCGCCCTGTCCGTCGTCGTCGACGTCGACCTCCAGCCGCCCGTCGTGCCGGGCCACGGTGACCTGGCACTCGGTCGCCCGGCTGTGCTTGGCGACGTTGGTCAGCGCCTCGGACACCACGAAGTAGGCGGTACTCTCCACCGCCGGGTCCAGCCGGCCGTCCGGGCTGGCCAGCTCCGGGTCCACCCGCAGCTCGATCGGGATCAGGCCGCGTCCGGCCAGCGCGGCCAGGGCACTGGGCAGTCCCCGGTCGACCAGGATCGGCGGCGCGATGCCCCGGGACAGGGCGCGCAGCTCGGCGAGCGTCTCCCGGGTCTGGGTGACCGCCTCGTCCAGGGTGCGGCCGGCGGCCGCCGGGTCGGTGGCGAGCTGCTGGCGGGCCCGGCTGAGATCCATCGCGAGCCGGACCAGGCGCTGCTGCGGGCCGTCGTGGATGTCCCGCTCCAGCCGGCGCAGCGCGCTCGCCTCGGCGGAGACGGCGGCCCGCTTCTGCTCCTCCAGCACGGTGATCCGGTTGCGCATCTCGGCCACGCCGGTGAGCAGGGCCCGGCCGAAGCTGGCCTGGAGCAGCGCGCAGCCCCGGGCCACGATCGGCAGGGTGATCAGGAAGAACACCCCGATCGCGGTGTGCAGCCCGATCCGGGCGACGGTCGAGTCGCCCAGACCGAGGAGCTGGGGGAGGCCGACGTCCTCCGGGTCGCCGTGCGGCAGCGCCCAGTCGTACGCCCAGTAGAGGGTGCCGGCGACGGCGCCGGCCCACCAGACCAGCGTGACCACGAAGGTGAGGATGGCCACGATCAGCTTGAGGATGCCGTGCGCCAGGTCGAGCCACGACTGCGCGTCCCCCATCGGCACGAAGATCCGCCGCCAGGCGCTCGCCCCGGGCTCGGGGAGCCGGTACTGGGGGCGGATCCGGGCCTGGTGCAGCACAGCGGGGAGGCGGAGCCGCTCGATGTCGGCGAGGCCCCGGGCGGCGTAGAGGGTGCCGCTGAGGATCGGCAGGCCGATCACCGTCACGACCAGCCCGAGCCCGGCCGCCAGGCCGACCAGCAGGACGACGAAGCTGGCCAGGGCCAGCGGGAGTCCCAGCAGCACGTAGCCGGAGTCCAGCAGGAGCTGTCGGGAGATGGTCGGCACCGGGACGGGCGGGTCGGCGGCGACGGGTACGGCGGTCATGCCACGAGGCTAGGCAGCGCGGGGGGACCGACCCATCCCGTCGGCCCTTCTCTCCGGCGTAGGGCTGGCCCTACCGTGACCGGATCGTGGGCGGACCGTGGGCCGCCGTGACCGGATCGTGGGCGAGCCATGGTCGCGCCATTGGTCAGAGAAGTCGTAATTGAGCAATAATCGGCGCGGCCAGCACCATCGGCGTCGCCCGGAGGTCGGGCGGCGGCCGGAGGCGGTCGCCGGATCGATCTTGCGGAATGGAGGGGCTGGTGAAGCCGCGTCGCGAGCTTTCAAGATCGCGATTTGTGCACGCCTTCACAAGCGCCTACTCTGTAGTTCCGACGCGCCCTGCTAGCACAGCCGGCAATCTCGGTCGCCAGCGGGGATCCCGAAACGGCCGGCCGCTGGAGCTGGCCGAGGATCGCACCGCACGGAGTCTCATGAGTCAGCACCGTCACCCTGGCGCGCCCGGCCGCGCCGGTGCCGTACCGGCGCTCCCGGATCTGCCGGAGGCGACCGTCGCGCGGCTCCCGGAATACCTCCGTGCCCTGCACAACCTCGCCGAAACCGGCCACGAGACCGTGTCCAGCGAGGGGCTGGCCAGCGCCGCCGGCGTGAACTCCGCGAAACTCCGCAAGGACCTCTCGCACCTCGGCTCGTACGGCACCCGTGGCGTCGGCTACGACGTGGCGCTGCTGATCGAGCAGATCGAGTTCGTGCTCGGGCTCACCCAGCGGCGGGCCGTCGCCCTGGTCGGCGTGGGTAATCTCGGTCACGCCCTCGCCGGCTACGACGGCTTCGCCAGCCGCGGCTTCCGGATCGCCGCCCTCTTCGACGCCGACCCCGGCCGGGTCGGCGAGGAGATCAACGGGCTGGTCGTCCGGCACATCGACGAGCTGCCCCGGGTCGCCGTCGAGGAGGCCATCGCCATCGGCGTGATCGCCACCCCCGCCCCGGCCGCCCAGGCGGTAGCGGACCAGCTCGTGGCCGTGGGTGTGACGAGCATCCTGAACTTCGCCCCGTGCGTACTCTCGGTCCCGGAGGGGGTCGACGTGCGCAAGGTCGACCTCGCCATCGAGCTGCAGATCCTGTCCTTCCACGAGCACCGCAAGGCATCACTGACCGCGCTCCCCGCCACCGGTGGGTCCGCCCTCACCGCCCTGCCCGGGGGGCTCGCCGTCACCGACCCGCAGGAGGCGATCGGCACGTGAAACTGCTCGTCGTCGGCGCGTCCTACCGCACCGCTCCCGTCGCCACGCTGGAGCAGCTCGCGGTCGGCCCCGCGGACCTCACCCGCACCCTGGACCGGCTGGTCGCCCAGCCGTACGTGACCGAGGCCGTGCTCGTCTCCACCTGCAACCGGGTGGAGGTCTACGCCGCCGTGTCCGGTTTCCACGGCGGCCTCGGCGACATCTGCGCGGTGCTGGCCGAGCAGGCCGGCTGCCAGCCCGCGGCGCTCGCCAACCACCTCTACGTGCACTTCGACGCCGCCGCCGTGGACCACGTCTTCCGGGTCGCCGCCGGGCTCGACTCGATGGTGGTCGGCGAGGCGCAGATCCTCGGCCAGCTCCGGGACGCCTACCATTCCGCGACCGGGGCCGACACCGCCGGGCGGCTGCTGCACGAGCTGATGCAGCAGGCGCTGCGGGTCGGCAAGCGGGCCCACGCGGAGACCGGGATCGACCGGGCCGGCCAGAGCGTGGTGACCGCCGCGCTGGAGCTGGCCGCCGGGCACCTCGACGGCGACCTCGCCGGCCGTCCCGCCCTGGTGGTCGGCGCGGGCGCGATGGGGTCGCTGGGCGTCGCCACGCTGTCCCGGCTGGGCGCCGGGCCGCTCACCGTCACCAACCGGGGCGCCGACCGGGCCGTCCGGCTGGCCGAGGCGTACGGGGCCAGCGCGTCACCCATGGCGGAGCTGACCACCGTTCTCTCCACAGTGGACATCGTAGTGGCCGCCACCGCGGCCGCCGAAGCGGTCCTCACCCGTGAGGTGGTGACCCGGGCGCTCGCCGCGCGCGACCCCGGCCGGGGGCCGCTGGTCCTGCTCGACCTGGCCGTGCCGCGCGACGTGGAGGCCGGCGTCGCCGAGCTGCCCGGCGTCGAGATGATCGACATCGACCGGATGGCGGCGCTGCTCGCCGACGGCCCCGCCGCCGCCGACGCCGCCGCCGTCGAGCGGATCGTGGTCGGCGAGGTCGACGCCTTCCTCACCTGGCTGCGCGGCGCCGACGTGGCGCCCACGGTGGCCGCCCTGCGTGGCCGCGCCGACGACGTGGTCGGCGCCGAGCTGCGCCGGCTCGCCCAGCGCCGCCCGGACCTCACCGACGACCAGCGCGCCGAGGTGGCCCGGACCGTGCACCGCGTGGTGCAGCGGCTGCTGCACCAGCCGACCGTGCGGGTCCGCCAGCTCGCGGCCGAACCCGGCGGCGACCAGTACGCGGCCCTGCTGCGCGAGCTGTTCGACCTCCAGGTGCCGCAGACGTCCCCGGTCGACGGCGTTCCCGACATCGTGGCCGGCGACGCCGCGCCGCCGTTCGGCCTCGCCGAGGTGCCGCCGCCCTTCGGCCTCGCCGACATTCCACCGTCGACGGGCTCCGCCGACGTCCCGCCCATCGGAGGTGAGCGATGAGCACGCCCCTGCGCCTCGGTACCCGGGGCAGCAAACTGGCGATGGCCCAGTCCGGCCACGTCGCCGAGGCCCTGACCGCCGCCACCGGCCGGCCCGTCGAGCTGGTCGAGGTGGTCACCGCCGGCGACCGCTCGTCCGCGCCGGTGCACCGGCTGGGCGTCGGCGTCTTCGTCTCCGCCCTGCGCGACGCGCTGACCGCCGGCACCATCGACTTCGCGGTGCACTCCTACAAGGACCTGCCCACCGCGGCGGCGGCCGGGCTGCACATCGCGGCGGTGCCGACCCGGCAGGACCCACGGGACGCGCTGGTCGCCCGGGACGGCCGGACGCTCACCGAGCTGTCCTCCGGCGCGACCGTGGGCACGGGCGCGCTGCGCCGCATCGCCCAGCTGCACGCCCTCGGGATGCAGCTGGAGGTCACCCCGATCCGCGGCAACATCGACAGCCGCGTCGCGCGGGTGCTCGGCCCGGAGGCCGACCTCGACGCGGTCGTCCTGGCCCGGGCCGGGCTGGCCCGGATCGGGCGGACCGACGTGATCACGGAGACGCTCGACCCGATGCTGATGCTGCCCGCGCCCGCCCAGGGCGCGCTGGCGGTGGAGTGCCGGGCCGACGACACGGACCTGGTCGAGCTGCTCGCCGTGCTCGACCACGCACCGTCCCACGCCGCGGTCACCGCGGAACGGGCGCTGCTGGCCACCCTGGAGGCCGGATGCTCCGCACCGGTCGCCGCCTACGCCGTCGTCGCCGAAGGCGAGCCAACCGGCTCGGGTGGCGAGGGCGATGTCGTCCAGGAGATCTATCTGCGCGGGGCGGTGATCAGTCCGGACGGCACGAGAGACCTCCGGCTGTCCCGCACCGGAACGCTCGCCGACGCGGCGGAGATCGGCAAGGCACTCGCCGCCGAACTCCTCGACCTCGGCGCCGACTCGATCCTCGGCCACGATGGACACGCCGGCCCGGGGACCCAGCAATTTGGGAGCACAGAATGACCCGCACCCGTAAGCCCGTAGGCCGCATCGCCTTCGTCGGGGCCGGTCCCGGCGACCCGGGCCTGCTGACCCGCCGGGCGCACGACGCCCTGGTCGACGCCGACCAGGTGGTGTACGACCGGGGAGTCCCGGAGTCGCTGCTCGACGCCGTGCGCGCCCAGGCCAGGGAGGACGCCCAGTTCACTCCGGCGGAGGGCGCGCCGGGTGACGTGGCGAAGGTGCTGATCTCGGCGGCCCGTTCCGGGCTGAACGCGGTGCACCTGGTCGCCGGCGACCCGTTCGGCCACGAGTCGGTCGTCAAGGAGGTGCAGGCGGTCGCGCGGACCGCCGCGCACTTCGAGGTGGTTCCCGGCGTCGGCCAGGCCGAGGGGGTGGCGACCTACGCGGGCGTGCCGCTGCCGGGCGTACGGACGGCGGCCGACGTCGAGGACGTCAGCTCGCTGGACTTCGACGCGCTGGCCGCGGCCGTCGGCCGGGGCTCGCTGGCCCTGGCCGTGGACGCCGGCGACCTCGCCGCGATCCGCGACGGGCTGCTCGCCGCCGGGGTGGAGGGCACCACCGGCGTCGGGGTGACCGGGGACGGCACCGGCGAGACGCAGTACACCACCACCTCGACCGTCGACTCGTTCGTCGCGGCGGCCCTCGGCTTCACCGGCCGGGTGGTGCTCACCGTCGGCGAGGGCGTCGGCCAGCGGGACAAGCTGAGCTGGTGGGAGAACCGGCCGCTGTACGGCTGGAAGGTCCTCGTGCCCCGCACCAAGGAGCAGGCCGGCGTGATGAGCGCGCGGCTGCGCGCGTACGGGGCCATCCCCTGCGAGGTGCCGACCATCGCGGTCGAGCCGCCGCGCACCCCGGCCCAGATGGAGCGGGCGGTCAAGGGCCTGGTCGACGGCCGGTACGCCTGGGTGATCTTCACCTCCGTCAACGCGGTCCGCGCGGTCTGGGAGAAGTTCGCCGAGCACGGCCTGGACGCCCGGCACTTCGGCGGCGTCAAGATCGCCTGCATCGGGGAGGCGACCGCCGACGCCGTGCGCGCGTTCGGCATCCAGCCCGAGCTGATCCCGTCCGGGGAGCAGTCCTCCGATGGGCTGCTCGCCGAGTTCTCTCCGCACGACGAGATCCTCGACCCGGTCGGCCGGGTGCTGCTGCCGCGCGCCGACATCGCCACCGAGACCCTCGCCGCCGGGCTCACCGAGCGCGGTTGGGAGGTCGACGACGTGACCGCCTACCGGACGGTCCGGGCCGCCCCGCCGCCCGCCGAGATCCGGGACGCGATCAAGTCGGGTGGCTTCGACGCGGTGCTCTTCACGTCCAGCTCGACAGTGCGCAATCTGGTGGGTATCGCGGGGAAGCCGCACGCCCGTACCGTCGTTGCAGTGATCGGGCCCAAGACGGCGGAGACCGCGACGGAGTTCGGCCTGCGGGTCGACGTCCAGCCGCCGCACGCCTCGGTGCCCGATCTGGTGGAGGCGCTCGCCGCCTACGCCGTCGAGTTGCGCGAGAAGCTCGCCGCCATGCCGGCGAAGCAGCGCCGTGGCTCGAAGGTGCAGGGGCCGACCGCACTGAGGTTCCGGTAGTCGTAGCAGGAGGTCCGTGATGCCGTACCCCGAGATCCGGCCCCGCCGGCTGCGCCGCAACGCGGCCGTCCGACGGCTGGTGTCCGAGACCCGCGTCGACCCGGCCGAGCTGGTCGTGCCGATGTTCGTCAAGGAGGGGTTGGCGGAGCCGCGGGCGATCGCGTCGCTCCCGGGGGTGCTCCAGCACTCCCGGGACTCGCTCCGCAAGGCCGCGGCCGAGGCGGTCCAGGCGGGCGTCGGCGGCATCATGCTCTTCGGCGTGCCGGAGCGGCGGGACGCCACCGGGTCCGGCGGGATCGACCCGAACGGCATCCTCAACGTCGCGATCCGCGACGTCGTCGCCGAGGTGGGCGACGCCACCGTGGTGATGAGCGACCTCTGCCTGGACGAGTTCACCTCGCACGGGCACTGCGGCCTGCTCACCCCCGACGGCGGCGTCGACAACGACGCCACGCTGGAGGCGTACGCCGAGATGGCCGTCGCCCAGGCCGCCGCCGGGGTCGATGTGGTCGGGCCGTCCGGGATGATGGACGGCCAGGTCGGCGTCGTACGCCGGGCGCTCGACGCCGCGGGCCACCAGGACGTGGCCGTGCTGGCGTACGCCGTCAAGTACGCCTCGGCCTTCTTCGGCCCGTTCCGCGACGCGGTGGAGTCGGCCCTGGAGGGCGACCGCCGCGCCTACCAGCAGGACCCCGCCAACCTGCGGGAGTCGCTGCGCGAGGTCGAGCTGGACGTCGCCGAGGGCGCCGACATGGTGATGGTCAAGCCCGCCCTGCCGTACCTCGACGTGGTGTCGGCGATCCGCGCGGCGGTGGACGTCCCGGTCGCCGCCTACCAGGTCTCCGGCGAGTACGCGATGGTCGAGGCGGCCGCCGCGAACGGCTGGATCGACCGGGAGCGGGCGATGATGGAGTCGCTCACCTCGATCCGTCGGGCCGGTGCCCAGATCATCCTCACCTACTGGGCGGTCGAGGCCGCCCGGCTCCTCCGCCAGCGCTACTGACCCGGCCCGCGGCCCCGACTGGCCCACGCGGCCCGGATACGGCCCCGACTGGCCCGCGCGGCCCAGATACGGCCCCGACTGGCCCACGCGGCCCGGCCCGCGGCCCAGGCCGCGCCCTCGGCTGGCCCGGCCCGCACCCTCGGCTGGCCCGTGGCCTCGCCTGGCCCGTGGCCCCGGCCAGCCGCGGCCCGTCGTTGCTGCCTTCGACGACGGGACCTGGACAACCCGGGCTTCGGACCTGACCGGCAGGGTTCGGCCGCGCCTGGCCTGAGCGGGTCGGGTCTGACTGGCCAGGGTCCGACCCGCGCCGCCCATCCCTCCGTCGCCCGTCAGGGACGCCCACACCGGAATCCGCGTCTGCCCTCCTCGCCCAGGTCGACTCACTGGTGCTGGTGCTGGTGCTGGTGCTGGTGCTGGTGCTGGTGGTCGGTCTCCGTGTGGGTGCTGTGCGTCCTCGGCAGTTGAAGGGCGTGGGTGCTGCGGTCGTCAGCGCTGAACCGGCTGCCCGCTTCACATCTCGGCAACGGTTCGACGTCGGTGACGCTGAGTATTCAAGCCGTGGTCCGACGCCACTGTCCTTCGGACGCTTTGCTCTGCACCCTCATACGCACCAGCAACCCTGAGTGCCTGTTGCGTATGAGGATGCAGAGCAAAGGGCGCACAGGGGTTGATTGCTTCCGAGGGCGGCCTTCGATGAATGTGCTGGTCGCGGCGCTGTCATCGCCGCCGGCGGTGGCAGAGGCTCCGTCAGCGCCCGAGGCCGTCGTTACTTATCGTAGTAATTGGCGAAGGCGCCGGGTCGGTCGCTCAGCGTTACCGTGCGAGTGGAATGTGTCCGAGGTGGGACGGCAGGATCCGTCGGCGGTTTTCCACAGGCGGCCGCGTTGTCCACAGGCGGAGCGGGCGGGATTGCGGAAGTGGCTCCGCCGCCAGGATCGTGGCGGGATGACCGACTGTCCCGCCGAGCCGGAGAGCGACCGGCCCTCGGATTCCGACCGCATGTCAGGCTCCGACCGACCGCCGGGCCCCGACCAACTGCCGGGCCCCGACGAACTGTCGGGTCCCGACGGAATGCCGGGCTGCGCCGCGATGTCGGGCTGCGCGGGGACGTCGGGCTGTGCCGGGACGTCGGGCTCCGGAGCGGAGTCGGGCTCCGCCGGGGTGTCGGGTTCCGACCAGCCGGCGGGCTCGCGCGAGCCGCCCATGATGCTGACCGAGCCGTTCGACACTCCGTGGCCGGCCGCAGGCATCGTCCGGGCGCTCCGGCGGCGCGCCAGCCTCAGCCAGCGGGAGCTGGCCCGGTGGGCCGGGGTGAACCATTCCACCGTCGGGCGGATCGAGGCGGGCCGGTTGGTGCCGAGCATCCTGCTCCTGCGCCGCATCCTCGGGGTCGCCGGGTTCCGGCTGGCCGTGGTCGACGAGTTCGGGCAGGTGCTGAAGCCGATGCGGGACTGGCAGGACACCCGCGACGGGGCGGGGCGTCGCTACCCCTCGCACCTGGACACGATCCTCGACCCCGAGCCGGGCGAGTGGTGGGCGGACGTCTACGGGCTGGCCCGTCCGCCGGAGACGTTCCACCGCAACCGCCGGGTCCGCGACGCCATGCGGCGGCGCAGCCAGTGGGAGGTGCGGGTCGCGCAGTACCGCGGCGTGCCCCCGCCGCCGCGCGTGCGCGACCCGCGCTTCCCGTGGTGAGCGAACGGCCCGCCGGCCAGGAAGATCCTGGGCGACGGGCCGTCGGGACACGCTCCGGTGTGACGTCAGTCGTCGTCGGCGATGGTGCCCACGGCGACGGGGTCCGCCAGGCGCAGGCCCGGCACCCCGGCCACCACCAGGTTCACCTTCTCGTCCGCTTCCCGCTTCCGGTCACCCCGCACGGCCACCGGGAAGGCCAGGGAGGTCTGCCCGGCGGCCAGGACCTTGCATCCGACGTACGGGTCGTAGTCGGCGCCGGCCTGGGCCGTGGTGCCGTAGGTGGCGGCGCAGAGCAGCACCGGCTGGGACAACGGGCGCGACACGGTGACCGTGAAGGTCAGCGGCCGGGTGTCCCGGTCCCCCTCGACCGCCAACGCGTCGCTGACGCTCAGCGAGGCCCGGGAGCGGAAGCGGGCCACCTGCGGGTCATGGTCGCTGGAGCCCCGGCTGCCGTCGGCCGCGTGGTCGGCCGGCCAGTCGGCGTTGATGTGCGCGGCCCGCATCTGCACCAGGTCCCGGTGCAGCGCGCCGTTCACGAACAGGTGGTCGAGCGTCTGCGCCTGCCCCTCGAAGCTGTACGAGTAGGCGGACGACGGCGCGTCGGCGAGCAGGTCGTCCCAGAGGTTGCGCATGCCCGCCTCGTACAGCGGCCCGAGCTGGTCCGACCCGGTGGGCTCCGCCGCCGTGGCGATCGGATCGTCGGGGCGGGGGAAGACGTTGAGGTCCCCGCCGTAGACCACCCGCGCGTGCGGGTCCGACGCCTCGATCGCGGTGACGATCGCGGCGCCGTACGCGGCCTGCTCCCGGCGCTGCCCGACGCGGCTGTCCGGCCCCGACGAGTAGTGGTTGCTCGCGGCCCAGAGCGTGTACCGCTCCGTGGAGCCGGGGGCTGCCGCGACGGTGAACTTGCCGAGCTGCGGCGCGCGGGTGAAGACGTTGTTTCCGTCCTTGCCGGTGGAGGTGTCCACGTCGGCGGGGAGCACCGCGTTGAGCGCCTTCGGGTTCTGCACGTCCGCGTTGCCCGGCAGCGCCGCCCCCCGGTAGCGCACCGTCGGCGCCGAGCCCAGCAGCGGGTCGCCGGCGGTGGGCGCCGCCAGCGACACCCGGTCGGTGCGGAACAGGAACGCCGCGGTGATGCCCCGGGCGTCCGCGCCCGTCCGGTCGTACGCGGCCTGGTAGGCAGGGCCACCGGCGGCCGCGATGGTCAGCGCCAGGTCCTGGAGGGAGTCCGGCGCGCCGTCCGCGTTGTCGGTGGTGCCGCAGACCAGCTCGCTGCCGGAGACCGAGCAGATGTCCTGGTCCTCGGCCTCCTGCACCAGGATCAGGTCCGGGGAGTGCAGGTCGGTGGTGATCTGGTCGGCCAGCGCGGCGAGCTGCTCGCGGTACTCCTGCTCGCTGCCCGGCACGTAGTCGAACGGCGGGCGTACCCCGGTGCAGCCGGCGTTGCCGGCGAAGTCGCAGCCGTCGAAGGGGTCGTCACGGTAGTCGTACAGGTTCTCGACGTTGTAGGTCGCGACCGCGACCTCCTCCGACCGGTTGGCCGGCTTCGGCGGGTTGTTCGTCGACGGGTCGGCCCCGCTGGTGAACGCGGCCGCCTCGACCTGCACGCCGTACTTCTCGAACGAGTAGTAGAGCCCGCCGACCGCGTCGGCGGTCAGCGTGTCGAAGGTACGCGCGGGCGGCAGCAGCGCGCCGCTGTCACCCGTGGCGCCCTTGACGCCCATGCTGCCGAGCAGGACGCGCTGCCCGTTGCCGTCGTCGAAGCGGCGGCTCGGGTCGTTGTCCAGCGGATGCGCGTCCCGGAACACCCGGCGGGCGTACTGGTCGGCGCGGTCGAGCAGCGGGTCGTCCCGGTCGATCACGAAGATCTCCGCGTCCGCAGTGGAGGCGAAGACGTTCCGCCCGCTCACCGCGCCGCTGCCGGCACGCACCCGCAGCCGGGCGCCCTCGTGCCGCTCGAAGAAGCGCTGCGCCGCCGCCACCTCGACCGGCGGCACCGCGTCGGTCACCTCGACCTCGGCGTTCACGTCGACGCCGGAGGCGATCCGACGGACCAGCGACGCGCCGGAGAGCTGGGTGAAGTTGAAGTACTCGGAGACCCGGGCGCGCAGCACCACCTCGTCGCCGACCGTCGGCACGTAGCCGCCGATCAGCGAGGTGAACGAGCCCATGAAGACGAAGATGCCGTCCGAGCTGGTCGGGTCGCCGTCGGTGGCGTCCGAGCGGCTCTGCAGGAAGAACCCGCGCTGGTCCCGGCCCGCCGAGTCGCGTGCCAGGGTGAGCTGGGTGATCACTCCGCGTACGTCGTACAGCGTGCTGCTGGTCCCGTTGCCGGTGCCCGGCGCGAGCGGCGACCGGTCGGCGGGGCCGGACTCGCCGTCGGTGGTCGGGCCCTGCACCTCGCCGACGGTCAGCTCCCGGGTCACCTGCACGGCCAGCGTGCAGGTGGCGGTGCCGCCGTCCGCGTCGGTCGCGGTCAGCACCACGGTGTACGCCCCGGCGGCCAGGTCGGCGCTCGTGCCGACCGTGGCCCGGGCGGTGCCGCCGACCGCGTCGGCCGGGGTGACCGCCGAGCGGCTGACGGAGCCGGTGGCGGGGGTCGGGCTGACCGAGGTGACCGCCAGGTCGACGATCCGGTCGTCCGCGTCGGTGGCGGTGACCTCCCGGGTGGCCGCCGTGCCGGCCGAGGTCACCAACGTCGGACCGCAGGTGAGCGTGGCGGGCGCGTCGACCGGACCGCCGCCGTCGACGGCGTGCGTGCCGAGGCCGTCGAACGTGTCGACGGGGAAACCGGCCCACTGGGCGGCCGGGTCGAACGCGTCCGAGGGGTCGGTGTCGCCGGAGGCGACGGCGGCCGAGCGACGCAGCGTGTTGTCGGCGGTGCTGGTGACGCCCGTGCCCCACTCGGTGCCCGGGTCGACGCCGACCTGGCCGATCGAGTCGAGCACGGTGCCGCCCCGACGCAGCACGATCGCGTCGTCGCCGTTGAACAGGCTGGCGCCGGTGGTCTGGTCGGCCCGGTCGAGGATTGCCGGCGCGGCCGAGGCGGCGGCGAGGACGAAGGCGTCACCGGCCGCGACGGTGCCGGTGAGGGCCAGGTTCGTCGGCGTGGTGGAGCCGTTGAAGTGCAACTGGAGCTGGTAGCCGCCAGCGGCCAGGTCGACGGCGGCGCCCGTGCCGTTGAACAGCTCGATCGCCTTGTTGTTCGACGAGCCTTCGACGTACTCGGAGATGAAGAGGTCGGTGGGCGCGGCGCTGGCCGCGGTGGGTGCGACGCCGACGGCCGTGACGGTCACGGCGGCGGTGGCGGTCGCGAGCGCGGCAAGAGTGCGGCGCGGGCGCATGGGGCCTCCACGATGGGTGGACAGGGAACTAACGCACGTTAAGGGTCGCCGCTGACCGCCGTCCATCCCCCACTGGACAGTTTCGTGAACTCTCCGGTCAGCGTCCGGCGTCGAGGCGGTGCACCAGCTCGGCCACGTCGATGCTGTATTCGCACCATTCGCGGTCCGGACGATAGCCCAACTCGGCGTTGACCTTGAGCATGGCCTCGTTGGCCTGCGCGTTCCAGGTCTGTACCTCGGTCAGCTCCGCCTCCGCCGAGCGCAGCTCCAACAGCATCCGGGCCTTGATCGCCCGGTCGATGCCGTAGCCCCGGTGGTCCTGCACGACGATGGTGTCGTACTGGTCGGCGCGGGTCGGATGCTGGACGGGCACGACCACCTCGGTCAGCCCCGCCACCTCCCCGGTCTGTTCGTGCAGGGCGAGCACGATGTAGGGCTTCATGCCCCGCCGGTGCAGGCAGTCCAGACTGTCCCGCAGCCGCTCGGGGTCGTAGGAGCTGGGGCGCAGCTCGCCGTCCTCGACGTCGCGCACCTCCGCCTTGGCCCGCGCGTACGCCTCGATCAGCTCGTCCGGCGGGCCGCCGGGGTGGAACTGGAGGTGGTAGCCCGCGCTGATGCCGGTGGCCATCTCCGCCAGCTCGGCCCAGTCCACGCCGGACAGGTCCAGCACGCTGCGGGTCTCGACGTATTCCTTCGAGAAGCCGAGCGACTCGTAGAAGGCGACGGCCGGCGTGTCGCCGACCACCTCCACGCCGATCGACTGGAAGCCCTCCTGGTAGACCCGCCGGGCGGCGGTCAGGACGAGGTCCCGGCCGAGGCCCGTGCGCCGCGCCGAGGGGTGCACCAGCACCTCGAGCACCCCGATGTCGCCGAGCAGCAGCACGTGCACGTGGCCCAGGATCGCCCCCGGGCTGCCGTCGGCCGCCGGCTCCGCCTGGGCGACCCAGGAGATCCGTCGCTCGCCGGGCATCACCTCGGCGAGGTATTCCCGCATGGAACGCTCCCGCCATGGCGGGTCCTGCGGCAGATCGGCCGCCAGGACCGCGTTCAGCGTGTCCAACAGCGACGCGATCTCGGCGGACGACGCGGTCCTGGGGTCCCACTCGCGCACCATCACCCGTCTAGCTTGCCGCTAACCGCTGCCCGGGGGAAGTGCCCAGTTCTCCAATGTATGCGGACGATCACTTCACGTGCGGCTGGCCTGTCCGTACCGGTTGGCGGTGTCGTAGACGTCCTGGGCGTAGCGGCGGACGTCGTTGTAGGACAGGATCGCGTTCCACCAGTCGGCCGGGATGGTGAGGTTCCGGCCGCCCTTGCAGAGGTAGTTGCCGGCGGCGAGGGCGGCGTCGTCCAGGTCGTGCGGGTCCTTGACGCCGTCGTTGTCGGCGTCGGCCCCGATCTCCTGCCAGGTCGTCGGGATGAACTGCATCGGCCCGACCGCCCGGTCGAGGACCGGGTCCTTGTCCATCACACCGCGGTCGGTGTCGGGGATGCGCATCCGGCCGCCCTGCCCGTCGAGCGGCAGTCCGATGATCTCGGGCAGCGCCTTGCCGTCCGGGCGGAGCGTCGCGCCGTTGGCCTGACCGTGCCCCGACTCGACGAACCCGATGGCCGCCAGGGTGGTCCAGCTCAGCCCGCAGCTGCGGTTGGTCTGGGCAAGCACCACCTCGGCGTAGCCGTACGCCTGCATGGCCACCGGCGAGATGCCGACCTTCGGTCCCACCTGGGCGGCCCAGCCGGCCAGCGCGTCCGACGGCCGGCCGGTGCTCCCGCCGACTGGCGGGCCGGTCGGCACCGTGCCGACCGGCGGCACCGTCCCGCCGGGCAGGGGCGACCCGCCGGGCCACGGCGTCTCGCCGGGCAGCGGCGTCCCGCCCGGCAGCGGCCCCTGCGGAACGGTGGTCGGCGCGAGGGAGGTGGCGTCGACGGCGACCGGACGTGGCCCCCGCGCCGTCGCGGGCACCAGCAGCGCGCCCGCCGCGGCCGTCGCCGCGACCAGGGCGAGCAGAAACACCCCGGGCAGGGTGAGCCGGCCGCTGGGCCGCCGCGACCACTCCCGGGTGGCGCGGGCGGCGGTCATCGCAATGCGGTGCGGCGGCCGGCGTACGGCGTGCGCGAACTGCACCCGGCGCCGCCGGGGTCCGGTGGCCGGTCTCGTCGCGGGCACGTCGGTCTTCGTCTCCGCGAGGTCGCCCGCGCCCGACGACGCGCCGGTGTCGGCACCGGCCTTCGCCCCGGTCCCGTCCGCCGCGCCGCCGGCCTTCGTGTCGGCGGCGGTCCCGTCGCCCGGCTTCGCGGCCGGTGCGGTCCCGTCGCCCGGCTTCGCGGCCGGTGCGGTTTTGTCGTCCGGCTTCCTGGCCGTGGCCGGCTCGTCGCCCGTCCCCGCCGTGTCCGCCGGCTTCGCCCCGCCGGCGGTCCCGCCGGCCGGCTTGGCCTCGGCGGCGGGCTTCTCGCCCGGCTTGGCCTCGGCGGCGGGTTTGTCGTCCGGCTTCGCCTCGGCGGCGGTCCCGCCGGCCGGATTGGCCTCGGCGGTCGGCTGCGCGACGTCGGGCCTGTCGGGGTCGCCGGGCCGCCCGGCGGCGGTGGGCGTCGGCTCGGTCGTCGTCGGCTCCGGTGCGGAGGACGCGGCCGGCGTCGACGCCGGCTTGGCGGGCACGGGAGCTGACGGCGCCGGGGCGTCCGCGTCGGGGGCGGTCGCGGACCTCAGCCAGGGGCGGCGGGGACGCGGGAATCGCCGCGCGGGTTCGGGCGCGGCGCCGGAACCGGCGAGCGGCCCGTCGACCGGTGCCGCCGGCCGCAGGGGCCGAAGGGTCGTCCTGTCCTCGCCGTCCACCACAAGTTGAGTATCACCCATGTCCCCCCGTACGTCAGGACCGGTCGTACCCTGGTGCCATGCCCCGGTACGAGTTCCGTTGCCGCGCCTGCGGCGACACCTTCGAGGTCAACCGCCCGATGACGCAGGCCGCCGAGCCGGCGTCCTGCCCGGCGGGTCACGCCGACACGGTCAAGCTCCTCTCCACCGTCGCGGTCACCGGCCGGGGCGGCGGGGGTACGGCCGGTGGCGCGCCGGCGCCGGCCGGCGGTGGTTGTTGCGGCGGTGGCTGCGGCTGCTGACCGGCGGGTCCGTCGTCGGTCCCGCCTCGTCCGCCCGCACCGGGCCGGTTCCTCGTCCGCCCCGACGCCCGTCGGCGCGCCCCCTTGGTCACCGGGGGGCCGGACGGCTTCCCGGGCCGGGACCGGCCGACCGTTCTCACGATGCGTGATGGTCCGGTATCAGGCAGCATGAGTCCGACGTCACGGGCGGAGGTTCCACCATGTCGCCACGGATCCACCTCCCGAGCGGGTTGGTGACCTTCGTCTTCACCGACATCGAGGGCTCCACCCGGCTGGCCCAGCTGCTCGGCGCGGACTACCGGCCGGTGCTGCGGGAGCATCGCCGCCTGCTGCGCCGCACGATCGCCGCGTCCGAGGGCGCGGAGCTGCTGACCGAGGGGGACTCGTTCTTCCTCGCCTTCGGCGACGCGACCGCCGCGCTGACCGCCTGCCTGACCGCGCAACGGGCGCTGGCCAGCCACGAGTGGCCCACCGCCGACGCCGTGCCCCGGGTCCGGATGGGGCTGCACACCGGCTGGGCGGAGCCGCGCGACGGCGAGTACGTCAGCCCGGAGGTGCACCGCGCGGCCCGGGTCGCCGCCGCCGCCCACGGCGGCCAGGTGCTCTGCTCGGGGTCGACGGCGCGGCACGTGGAGCCGCTGCCGCCCGGCGCGTCCCTGCTCGACCTCGGCCTGCACCGGCTGCGCGGCTTCGACGACCGGGAGCGGCTCTTCCAACTGGTCGCTCCGGGCCTGGAGCGGAAGTTCCCGCGGCCCCGCACCGCCGACGCGACCGCGCACAACCTCCCCACCCCGGTCACCTCGTTCGTCGGCCGGCACGCCGAGCGGGCCGAGCTGAGGCGGCTGGTGGAGACGCACCGGCTGGTCACCGTCCTCGGCGCGGGCGGTGCGGGCAAGACCCGGCTGGCCGTGGAGCTCGCCGTCGACCTGGTGGAGTCCCATCCGGACGGTGTCTGGTTCGTCGACGTCGCCGCGGTCACCGACCCGGGGCTGGTGGCGTTCGAGGTCGCGGCCGTGCTCGGTCTGCGTCCCGAGCCGGGCCGCCCGATGGTCGACACGCTGGTGGAGTACGCGGCCGCGCGCCGGATGCTCGTCCTCCTGGACACCTGCGACGCCCAGCCGGCCGCCTCGGCCGACGTGATCTCCCGGCTGCTCGCCGGCGGGGTGGGCGTCCGGGTGCTCGCCACCAGCCGGGAGTCGTTCGGCCTGCCGGGCGAGGTGGTCTGGCGGATCCCGTCGCTGTCGGTCGACCCGCCGACGGACGGGGCGGAGAGCGACGCGGTGGCGCTGCTGCTGGACCGGACGGCGGCGGCCCGGGGCGGCCGGCCGCCGGACCCGGCCGAGTCGGCCGACCTGCGCCGGGTGGTGCGGCGGTTGGACGGGCTGCCGCTCGCCATCGAGCTGGCCGCCGCCCGGCTGCGGGTGCTCTCCGTCGGGCAGCTCGCCGAGCGCCTCGACGACGTGCTGGGCACCCTGGACGCCGGCCGGGAGGACCCGGACCCGCCCCCGGTGGAGCCGGGCCGGTCGGACGACCCGCGGGAGCCGGTGGCGGCGACCGTGGGCATGGCGTCGCCCGGCCCGGGCGTCCGGGCGGTGCAGCGCCCCGCCACCGAACGGCACCTGACCATGCAGGCCACGGTCACCTGGTCGTACCGCACGCTGGGGCCGCGCGCCGCCCGGCTGCTGCGCTGGTTGGCGGTCTTCGCCGGCCCGGTCGATCTGGCGACGGTGGAGTGGCTGCTCGGCGACGATCCGCTCGATCCGCTCTCGGTACTGGTCGACAAGTCGATGGTGCTGGCGGAGCCGCACGCCTCGGGCAGCACCTACCGGATGCTGGACCCGATCCGGGCGTACGCGGCGCGGCGGCTGGTGGAGGCGGGGGAGGAGAGGTCGGCCCGCAACCGGCACGTGGCGTGGTCGAGGCACGCGCTGGAGCGCGCCCACCTGGGCCCGGACGGGCGGCCGGTGACCCTCTCGCTCTACGCCCTCGACCCGCTCGCCGGCGAGCTGCGCGCCGCGTTGCGCTGGTGCGCCACCGGCGGCAGTGCCCGGGCCGGCCTGCGGCTGGCCGGGGGCCTCGACCAGTGGTGGCGGGAGCGGGGCCTGGCCCGGGAGGGGCGGCTCTGGCTCTTCCGGCTGTACGGGCGGATCGCCGAGACGGGCGAGCGGATCCCGGAGGCGGAGCTGGCGGCGGCGTACCACATGCACTCGCTGCACGCCGGCGCGGACGGCGAGTTCGCCGAGGAGCTGCGCTACTCCCAGCGCGCGGAGGCGGCGGCCCGGCAGGCGGGCGACGCCGGCCTGCTCGCCCGGGTGCTCGCCGGGCGGGCGGCTCCGCTGGTCGACATGGGACAGTTCGCGGAGGCCGAGCGGATCTGCCGCGAGGTGATCGACTGGGCGTCCGGCCAGGAGGTGCTCGGCGACGCGCTCTTCGGGGTGTTCAGCCTGGCCGAGCTGCTCTGGCGGCGGGGCGCCCTGGACGAGGCGGCCGAGCTGCTGGGCGCGGCCCGGCCGGTGGAGGCGGCGCGCCCGGTGGAGCGGGGGCGGCGCTCGGTCGACATGCTGCTCGGGATGGTCGCCCTGGCGCGCGGTGACCTGGTCGCCGCGCACGAGCATCTTCAGGTGGCGCTCCGGTCGCGAATGAGCCACGGCTTCCACGGTCGGGCCTGCGACACGCTGAACGCGATGGCGGTGCGCTGCGCGGCAGGCGGCGACGGGCTGACGGCGGCCCGCCTGTTCGGCGCGGCGGGGGCGACCCGGGCGAGCATGCGGTGCGCCCCGGGCATCTACGGCGGGTACTGGGCGCAGCGGCAGGGGGAGCTGCGCCGGGAGTTGGGCGACGCGGCCTTCGACGGCGCGTACGGCGAGGGGACCGAGCTGGGGCTGGAGGAGGCGGCGGCGCTGGCCCTCGCCGTCGAGCACCCGGACCTGGCGGTGGGCTCGGCGAGGTTCGCCGCCGGTCCCGCCCGCGTGGCTCCCCGCCAGCCCGTCACTCCCGACCGCCGCCGCCACCACACCGGTCACGCCTGACGGCGGAGGGCCCGCCGGTCGGGGTCCGCGTCACCCGGGCGGGCCGGGAACGCGAACCCCTGGACGGTACGGGTGGGTCAGCGGCGCAGGGCGGCGCGGCGTTCGGCGTCGGCCTTCATCCGGGCGGCGCGGTCGATGTCGGCCTGCTGCACGGCGGCGACGGAGCCGAAGGCGCTGACGGCCTGGTAGTACGTCCAGGCGAGGCTGTAGCAGGCGGGCCGCACGACGGTGCTGTACGTGGCGCAGACCCGCTTCAGGTCGGCGTAGAAGGCGCTGTCCAGGCGGGCCTTGTTCGCCGAGAACCGGCTCATCGCCTTGTAGTTGCGGTAGCCGAAGTCGTGCCGGTAGCAGGAGAGGGTGAAGTTGAAGCCGAGCGGGTTGTCCGGGCTCGACGAGCAGTAGTCGGTCGACCAGTCGAAGCCGTACGCCGCCCAGGCGCCCTTGTTCAGCCGGCCCGAGTTCCAGGAGTTGTAGCTGGTGGCGCTGGTCTGCGTCCAGCTGGAGAGGACGGACAGCTTCTGGGAGGTCGTGACGGCGGCGGCGGGGGAGGAGACCCCGAAGACGAAGAGCATCGTGAGTGCGGCCGAGGCGAGCAGGGTGGTGAGGCGTCTGGGCACGGGTACCTCCGCGGGGATGTGCGGGTGGGACGGGGGTTACCGGCGGGTCACCGGGATGCCGATCAGTTTCGGTCAATGATCGTTCCGGAGGATGCGGTGCCCGCGAACAATTGGTGACAGGCGTCGAAACAGACGAATGCCCCGGGTGCCAGAGGCACCCGGGGCATTCGGTCGGACGTCAGCGGACGAACGCCGGCGGGCTGGCCGGGCTCTCGTTCGCCAGTCGGTCGAGCGCGGTCACGTAGTAGGTGTACCGCTTGCCGGCCTCGGCGGTGGTGTCCACCCAGGACTGGGTCCGGGTGGCCGCGTCGGCGCGGACGGTGTCGACGAGGTGCGCCGCGTCGGCGAAGTCGCACCGGTCGGCCAGGCCGACCCCGTCGAAGCGGTAGACCGCGTACGACGTGGCGGTGCCGAGCGGGCCCACGCCGTCGGCCGGCTGGCGCCAGCTCAGGTGGACCCCGTCGTCCTGCCGGGCGGCCTGGGTGACCACCGGCATGAGCAGCGGCTTCTTCGGCAGGTGCGGCATGGTCGGGATGAGCGCCGGGCGGGAGTAGTGCTCGGCGGCGTAGATGTCGGTCGCGCCGAGCCGGTTGGCCCGCACCTGCACGGCCGAGAAGTGGATGTTGCCCAGGACCTCGGGGTACTGCCGGTTCAGCGTCAGGTGGTCGGACAGCTCGCGCGGGTTCTGCCAGAACGGCCCGTAGACCGGGTCACCGCTCTTGTAGTCGGCCTGCCCGATGTAGAGCTGCACCCGGGTGCCCTTGACCACGTCCGCCCACCACGGCACCAGCCGGGCGTAGTCGGCGGCCGGGTACTGGCCGATGTACCAGTAGAGCTGCGGCACGATGTAGTCGATCCACTCCTCCTTGACCCACTTGCGGGTGTCGGCGGAGATGATGTCGTACGACTGGCTGCCGGTGGTGTCCGAGCCCAGCGGGTCGGCCGACTGGTTGCGCCAGATGCCGAACGGGCTGACGCCGAACTTCACCCACGGCTTCTCGGCCTTGATCTTGGCGTTCATCTCCTGGACCAGCAGGTTGATGTTGTCCCGCCGCCAGTCGGCCTTGTCGGTGAAGCCCCGGTTGTGCGCCGCGAAGGTGGCGTCGTCGGGCACCTGGTGGGTGCCGCTCGGGTAGGGGTAGAAGTAGTCGTCGAAGTGCACGCCGTCGACGTCGTACCGCTTGACCGCGTCCATCATCGCGGTCTGCACGAACTCGCGGACCTCCGGGATGCCGGGGTTGTAGTAGAGCCGGCTGCCGGCGACCCCCGCCGGCGGGTAGGCGAAGGTCCACTCGGGGTGCTCGCGCACCGGGTGGTTCGGCGCGAGCTTGGTGATGTCGGCGCCGGCGCCGCCCGGGGCGGGCATGGAGACGCGGTACGGGTTGAACCAGGCGTGGAACTCCAGGTTCCGCTTGTGCGCCTCCTCGACCACGAACTTCAGCGGGTCCCAGCCCGGGTTCTCGCCGCGGACCCCGGTCAGGTACTCGGACCAGGGCTCGTGGGGCGACGGCCAGAACGCGTCGGCGGTCGGCCGGACCTGGACGACCACGGCGTTGTGGTTGAGCCGCTCGGCGAGGTCGAGCAGCTGGCGGTACTCGGCCTGCTGCGCGGCGACGCGGTCCGGCGAGGTCTGGGACGCCTTGCTCGGCCAGTCGATGTTGACGACCGAGGAGATCCACATGGCCCGGAACTGCCGCTTCGGCGTGGCCGGGTCGGTGACGCAGGTGGTGGTGGAGGCGGCGGTGGTCGCCGTGTCGGGCGCCGCGCTCGCCGGGGTGGCGGCGACGAGCGCGCCGAGCAGTGCGGCGGCCAGCCCGGCGGCTCCGAGCCGAGTTGCCTTCATGCGCTGTGTCCCTTCGTTGGGGCTCCCGTGTCAGGGGTGGATCGCGACGCAGACGGCAAGATTCGCCGTTGACAATCTGCCGCTGGTAGGAAATTTTCACACCTCACGGGCTCTGCGCAAGAGTCTGGGCGGGATCGATCCGTCCGTCGACACCGGCTCCTCCCTGTGGCCGGGCTCACGGGGCGCACCGTGGTGGGACGCACACGCCGGGTGGTGACCCTGATGACCCGAGACGTGGGGGTTGAGGGGGTTCCGCCCTGGGTGGCATCGCCGGTCACCGGCCGCCACGGGGGTGGTCCGGGCGGTGGGAGGGGTGACACGTGTCCGTGCTGCGTACCAAACCGATCGGGGACGTCATCGCGCAGAGCGAGGCCGACGGCGACGACGGCGGGCCCGGCCTGAAGCGCCGGCTCGGCGCCCGCGACCTCACCGGCCTCGCCTGGATCATCGGCTGGGACCATCTCGGGCGGGGTTCCGGCTCATCGGAAACCCTCCGGGGTCGGCCGCCGCGGTTCGGTCGCGCTTGCCCTGGTGTACGAGGACAGCGCGGCACCCGATCCCGTCGGGTGCCGCGCTGTCGGTGTCTCCGGCCGTCAGGGCCTCTGCTGCGGCCCCGCCGTCGGGCCCTTGACCACGGGCCTGCCGTCGGTCCAGACGACCTCGTCGAGCCAGACCTGGCGGCCCGGGTCGACGGTGCCCTCCTGGCCGGGCGGCCAGGCGTGGTAGAGCAGCCAGGTGCGCCCGTCCTTGACCACCATCGAGGCGTGCCCCGGCCCGGAGGCGACCTCGTTGGTCTTCAGGATCGGGTTCTCCGGGGCCTTCACGCACGGCCCGGCCGGCGACTCGCAGACCGCGTAGCCCTCCGCGTACTCGGCGCGGTCGTAGGCGTTCGCGGCGAAGAACAGGAAGAGCCTGCCGTCCTGGCGGTGCAGGAACGGGCCCTCGATCAGGGTGCCCTCCCACGGCTCGGTCTGCTTCAGCAGCTTCGTCGGCTCGCCCACCAGGCGCAGCCCGTCGTCCGAGAGGCGCTGCGACCAGATCCAGGTGTCCACCCCGATGGCGTTGCCGTCGTTCTTCCACAGCAGCCAGAGGCTGCCGTCGGCGTCCCGGAACGGGCTGGCGTCGATGGCCCCGCCCAGCTCCGCCTGGCAGATCAGCGGCCCGGTCGAGTCGTCCCGGTACGGCCCCTGCGGCGCGCTCGCCACGGCCCGCCCGACGCACTGCCGCCCCGACTCGCGCCCGGCGACGGTGTAGTAGAGCGCGAACCGGCCCGGGGCCAGTTCGATCGCCTCGGGCGCCCAGGTCTTCCCGGCGTCCGCCCACGCCGGCAGTTCGGGCAGCGCGTCCCCGGCCGGGGTCCAGTCGACCAGGTCCGCAGAGGTGAGCACCGGGACGTTGCGGCCCCCGGCGTTGGTGTGGAACAGGTACCAGGTGTCGCCCACCCGGATCGCCTGCGGGTCGGGCGCGTCGGTGCGTACGACCGGGTTGGTGAACATGCGCGCGTCGTCTCCCGTGCTCGAAGGTTCATCTGCACCACCGCAACCGGCGGCGAGCAGCGCGGCGGCGAGCACCGCCGCCGCGCCGCGCCACCGGATCCCGACCGTCATCCCTTCAGGCCGCTGCGGGAGACGCCCTGGATGATGTGCCGCTGGGCGAGCACGAAGAGGATCAGCACCGGCACGCTGGCCAGCACCGCCCCCGCCATGATCACCGGGTAGTCGGTGACGTAGGAGCCCTGGAGCAGGCCCAGGCCCGGCGGCAGGGTGAGCGTCTCCGGGCTGAACAGCACGAAGATCGGCCAGAGGAAGTCGTTCCAGTTGGTGAGGAACGACAGCACCGCCAGGGTGGCCAGCGCCGGCTTGGACAGCGGCAGCACCACCCGCCAGAAGATCTGCCACTGGTTGGCCCCGTCCAGCACCGCGGCCTCCTCCAGTTCCCGGGGCAGGGAGAGGAAGAACTGCCGCAGGAAGAACACCCCGAACGCGCTCGCCGCTCCGGGGACGATCACCACGGTCAGGGTGTCGATCCAGTTCAGCTCGTCGACGATCAGGAAGTTCGGGATGATCAGCGAGGTCGGCGGGATGAACAGCGTCCCGACGATCAGCGCGAAGAGCACCCCCCGGCCGCGGAACCGCATCCGCGCCAGGGCGTACGCGGCCATCGAGGCGGTCGCCAGCACCAGTAGCGCGTGCGCGGTGGCGGCCAGCATGCTGTTGACGAACCAGCGCAGCACGGGGTTGGCGGAGTTGTTCAGGATCTGCTCGTAGCCGTACCCGGAGAGCGGGTCCGGCAGCCAGGTCGGCGGGATCTGCTGGGCCCCGGTGTAGGTCTTCAGCGAGGTGATGACCATCCACACCAGCGGCAGCAGGAAGACCAGGGCGAGCGCGACCAGGGTGGCGTAGAGCGCGGTCCGGCGCAGCGCGGTCCCCGGGGCGCGGCTCGTCGCCGGGGCTCCGGTGCGGGTCGGCGCGGGGGCGCGCGTGGTGCGCGTGGGCGTCGTCATGGCGGTCCCCTCAGTCTTCCCGGTAGCGGAAGAAGCGGAAGTTGGCGATGCTCACGACCGCCAGCATCAGCGCGAACACGATGCTCATCGCGGCGGCGCGGCCGGCGTCGTTGTCCCGCAGCCCCTCCTCGACGATGAACCAGACCACCGTGCGGGTCTCGGTGCCCGGCGCGCCCTGGGTGATCAGGAACGACTGGCCGAACACGTTCGCCGAGGCGAGCACGGTCGTGGTGATCACGAAGAGCAGCACCGGACGCAGCCCGGGGAGCGTGACGTGCCGGAACCGTTCCCAGGCGGTCGCGCCGTCCACCTTCGCCGCCTCGTACAGCTCCTGCGGGATGTCCTGGAGCCCGGCCAGGTAGATCACGGCGTTGAAGCCGGAGGTCCACCAGACGGTCACCCCGACCAGCGAGACCCAGGCCCACGGCACGTCCGTCACCCACGGGGTGTCGGCCGGCAGCCCGACCATGCCGGCGAGCCGGTTGACCAGGCCCAGGTTGGCGTCGAGCAGGAAGCGCCAGAGCAGGCCGATCACCGCCACGCCCAGCACGTACGGCGCGAAGTAGATCGCCCGGAAGAAGGTCCGGCCGGGGAACGAGCGGTTCAGCAGCAGCGCCAGCCCGAGCGGGACGACCACCAGCAGCGGCACCGCGAAGACGGTGAAGATCGCCGTCGCCCGGACGCTCTGCCACCAGTCGCCGTAGACGGCCGAGTCGCTGGAGAAGAGCTCCTGGTAGTTGTCCAGCCCGACGAAGGGCCGGTTGGGCAACTGGAAGTCCCACTGGTGCACGCTGAGCCAGAGACCGAGCAGGATCGGCAGCAGGCCGAAGACCCCGAACAGGAGCAGGTACGGGGCGAGGAAGAGGTACGGCGTCGCCCGCCCGGCCCGGCGCGCCGGGGCGTCCGGGCGGGCGGCGTCGGCCGCCGGGGGGGGGGGGGGGGGGGGGGGGGGGGGG